>DAOUFA010000081.1:0-5194 GCA_034430355.1 Dehalococcoidales bacterium | reverse complement strand
TGAGAGGAGGACGAGCCGTGCTCAAAAAGATTCCCATTATTGTGTTTATCGCCATAATTCTGGCGGTATCATCAATGCTAATTCCACCGTGTACGCCAGTCCATGCTGAAGAGTCCGAACCCGAATGCTGGGCTGTCATCGTGGGCGTTTCGGATTACAAGAGTCCGAAAATAGGGGATGCCCCGGGTTGTGCTGAGGATGCCGAGGAGCTTTTTCAACTGTTATCTCCCATCTGGGGTGAGGAGCACTTCCAACTATTGCTAAATAGCGAGGCGCCTAAATCGGAAGTTCGGGCAGCTGTAGAGTGGCTGGTATCCAACGAGGATACCAATGACACTGTCCTCTTCTTTTTCTCGGGGCATGGTGACCCTGACGGATACATAGCTCCCTATGATGCATACTACACAAAAACTTGGATATCCTCTGGTGAGCTAAGTAGATGGTTGAGCCCACTGGAGTCGAAGAGAGTTGTCATTATTCTGGATACCTGTTATGCCGGCCAATACGAAACGGATCTTAGTGATAGTGGACGAGTAGTCCTAATGTCCTCTGGCGCCGACGAATATTCCTACTCTGGGAGCGATGGTGGTGTTTTCGCTTATTATCTCCTTGAAGCCCTTGGTGAATTCAGTATTACTGACGCTAACCGTGATTACGAACTCTCGGCCGAAGAATTATTCCAATATGCTGAGCCTGAAACCATATCGGAGACTACCGATTTCTATATCGATGATGAACTTCAAGACGTACAGCATCCAGTACTGTCCGACGATTATTCTGGCGAACTTAGTTTACTGCTGAAATTCCTCTTCAACACCGAACCTCGCTTGCCGTCTGGTGGCGAAATCCTGGTCCTGGACAATAAGACATATTCATCAACCCCGCCTGAATTCACCTGGGCACCGGACTTGGCCCATGACCTTACCATCCTTTCCTCGCTGGATACCGGGAGTGGCACCAGATATGTCTTTACTTCATGGAATGATGGAGATACATCAGTTTCAAGAACAATTTCACATGGAGGAGTTTATACGGCAAACTACAAGACGCAGCATGAGTTGACCATTGAATCAGCCTATAGTGTGCCTGAGGGACAAGGGTGGTATGATGCCGGCTCAACCGCCACCATCTCAGTGGCATCTATTGAAGAACCAGCAACCAGGCATATTTTCACCGGATGGGGTGGAGACTACTCTGGCGATACAGAAATAGCCTCGGTAACTATGGATTCGCCGAAGACAATCACCGCCAACTGGCGGACTGATTACCTGCTGACCATTGAATCAACTTATGGTGAGCCTGAGGGAGAAGGGTGGTATGAGTCAGGTTCAACTGTTGCCATCTCGGTAGCCCCGAGTGAAGGAATGCTAATCAGGCATATTTTTACCGGGTGGAGTGGGGACTTCTCCGCAGATGCACCAGCGGCATCGGTAACCATTGATTCGCCGAAGGCAATTACCGCCAACTGGCGAACCGACCGCAGACGGCTCTATATGCTCATAGGGATAATAGTTTTAATTGCTGCCATTAGCGGGGGTTTACGCCTCCGCCGGAGAAAGCAGGTTATGTAAGGCTCGTCGGTAACTGTCGGCGCAGGCTGTAGTTCTTATCACTCCAGGTAGTCTTTTAATCTTCGGCTTCGGCTGGGATGGCGTAGCTTGCGAAGTGCCTTGGCCTCAATTTGGCGAATTCGCTCTCTGGTTACATTAAACTCCCGTCCCACTTCCTCTAAGGTGCGGCTTCGTCCGTCTTCAAGACCAAATCTAAGTTGAAGTACTCGCTGCTCACGAGGGGTAAGGGTGGACAGCACATCATCGATTTGCTCCTTAAGCAGTTGCCGGGAGGCGGCATCGGGGGGTGGCAGAGCATTGCGGTCTTCGATAAAGTCACCTAAATGGCTGTCCTCCTCCTCACCTATAGGTGACTCCAGCGATATTGGTAACTGGGCAACCTTGGCTATCTCCCGGACCTTTTCCGGGGGCATTTCCATCCCCTCACCAATTTCTTTAGGGGTGGGCTCGCGCCCATATTCCTGAGCCAGGCGGCGGCTTACTCGTAGTAGTTTGTTAATGGTCTCAATCATATGCACCGGGACGCGAATAGTACGGGCCTGGTCAGCTATAGCTCGAGTAATAGCTTGACGAATCCACCACGTGGCATAGGTGCTGAATTTATAGCCTCGGCGATAATCAAATTTCTCCACGGCTTTGATTAGTCCGATGTTACCCTCCTGAATGAGGTCAAGGAGCGACATACCTCGTCCAATATGTTTCTTGGCTACGCTGACTACCAAACGCAGGTTGGCTCTGGTAAGGTGGCTTTCTGATTTTCTAGCCTCGTTCTCAATATACTCTAGGTAAGCTTTGAGTTGCTTCTCGTAAGCCTGAATGGAATTAACAAACTTAGACTTTGTCACCAGCTTCTCTATGTCGGCTGGAGAGGTATTATCTCCGATAACATTAAGGACTTCCTGGGGTAGCAGGTTGCTATTTAACGCCATATTAATAATAATTTGCTCTGTTTCAGGTAGGGACTTATCTAGCCGGTAAGCAGCGGCCTGGATTAGTCGTTGATTTACTTCACCATCAATACTAGCTCGCAATTTAGCATTGAAGATAGTCTCTATAAAGCTGGCGGTAGGTGGTAAATTAAGTTGTTTTTGTATGAGATGGATGATGGGAGCCGCTTGCACTAGCTCCTTGAGCATAGTAAGTACTGTCTCAGTTGCTGACGGCTCACTGCCATATTCCTGTAGGTAGTCTTGTTTAATTTCAGTGATGCGTTTGCCGGCTTCTATCTTTTTGGCTAACAGTTGTTCATCACTAGCGGTGAGAAGGGGGACTCTACCAATTTCGTGAAGGTATATACGAACCGGGTCATCTACTATCTCTTGCTCCCCCAGTTGGGCTAGCGGTATTTCTAACTCGTGGACTTCGGGGGGACGAAACTCAGTGTTTAGCCCTTCATGTGTAGGTGTAGGCGCTTCTTCCTCATTCTCATTTTGGAGTGGAAACTGTGTAGATTTCTCGTTGTTTTCTGAGGTCATTTCTCAGCTCCTTTGCTCCTGACCCTCCGACTTTTTTGAGTAAAAACCTCGCCTAGTTGAAGGCTAACTTCTATTCCTTGCTCCTCAAGCTTAGCCAGCTCAGCGGCAGTACCGCCTAGCTCAGCTTCTAGAGCTAATGCTGCCTCTCTTTTAGTCGCTAAACTGCGGAGAAATCCTTCTCGGAGGCGAAGGACAGCATCGGCATATTTCTCCTCTATTTGGTTAGGGGGTAAGCTCTTGGTTAATAGGTAATCCAGATGCTCCCCAATTGCCGGGTCAAACTCAGCCTTGAGCGATGATAGGTCGCTGGCTTGCTGCCAGGCAACAAAGATTTCGCGGTTTTCGCTATTCTGGAAATATTCAGGCGAGGGTTGCTGGCTTAAAGCTTTAAGCTCAGGGTGCTGGAGGAGCAAAGCCAGGCAGTATTCTTCAAGGGGACTGGAAAAAACCGGACGTAGAGCCTGGGCAACGGCTTCTGGCTTGGGCTCTTCAGCTCGGCGTCTAGTTGGGCTCGGTTTAATTCTTGGTAAAGCAGCTTCCAGGTTGCGTTCAGTGACGTTAACCAGGCGAGCCAGTTTCTGTAAATAATGAGCTTGGCGCACGGTGTCCTTTATCTCAGCGATAATGGGTAGCAGCTTATCTACGGCTGAAGTCTTGTCCTTGGCGGTAGTCAGGTCAAGGTTAGCGGTAACCATATTGAAGGTGTAATCGACTATAGGTAAAGCCTCTTCCAGCAGTTTTTGCCAAATTTTAGCATCTTCTTTGATAACATCATCCGGGTCTTTGCCTTCGGGCAGGATGATAACCTTCACCTCAGCCTCCAGGGTATTTTCATAGCCTACACCCCGGAGCATGGCTTCCTCGCCAGCGACGTCGGCATCGAGGGCAAAAATCATATTTTTGGTTCGCCTTTTTACCGTACTGACCTGCCTCTCGGTAACTGCGGTGCCCATGGAGGCAACCACATTGGTGAAGCCATTCTGGTGGGCGGTGATAACATCCATATAGCCCTCTACAATCACTACCAGATTTTGCTGCCTGATAGCTGCTGCTGCCAGGTTTATACCGTATAGACTGCCGCTTTTATCAAAGACTGGTGTCTGGGACGAGTTGAGATATTTAGGTAGTGAATCATCAAGGGCTCTTGCTCCAAAACCGGTAATGTGCCCTCTGACATCATATATCGGGAACATCAGCCGATTGCGAAATCGGTCATGGCTTCCTCCCCCTTCTCCCTCTATTATTAGGCCGGCGGTTAGTAGTTCACCCTCGGTATAGCCCCTCTCCAGCAGGTGTTGCTTTAGCGCTTCCCAGCTATTGGGACTGAAGCCCAGTTGAAAGCTGGTGATGGTCTCCAGTGATAACCCCCGGCTGGCAACGTAGCTGCGTGCTTTTTCTCCAGCCTGAGAACTCACGAGCAGATTATGGAAGTATTGGGCTACAGCCTCATTAACTTGATATAGTCTTTCCTTCTCCTCTTTCTTGGCGCTCGGCTCAGACCTTGAGGGTAGGCTAACCCCTGCCCTCTGGGCCATAAGACGCAGCGCTTCCCCGAAGTCAATGCCCTCTTTTTTCATTATGAAGGAGAAGACATCACCGCCGGTGTTGCAGGCACCGAAGCAGTGCCAGCTCTGCCGCTCAGGATAGACGAAGAATGAGGGGTGCTTTTCACTGTGGAACGGACACAGCCCCCTGAAGGTTCGCCCTGATTTGGTCAGTTTAACATACTGGTTGACAACCTCTACAATATCAATCCTCTGCTTTACCTCGTCAATAACACTCATGTTATTACTTTGTAACCCTATCCCCTTTATCCCCTTCCCCTTATCAAGGGGAAGGGGAATGGTGATTTTTGAAGGGGCTTTGCCCCTTCACCCCACCTTATAAACAAGCTCTATCTAGCCTTGCTTTTGGTTAATGCCAGCTCTTCAGCCATTCTTAGGGCGTATTGGTCGGTCATACCGGCGATATAGTCCACTACCCTCCGCTCTGTCTCATCACTGTGAAGACAATACTCCGAGGGTAGCTTGTCTTCGTGCTCATTGAAGTATCTATATAATAGGCGAATCACTTCCCTGGCTTTTTCCGTTTCCTGCTGGACGGCTTGCAGGTTATATACCCGGTCAAAAAGAAATTTACGCAGGGTAT
>DAOUFA010000080.1:0-40577 GCA_034430355.1 Dehalococcoidales bacterium | reverse complement strand
TCCAGCCAGCGAGTCTCGGTAGCTATAGGTTGACCACGTAGGGTAGCATCAACCGCCTGGCTAACATCGGGTTGAATTGCTACCTTGTCCCACTCCTGGATTTCAACCACGATATCAAAGGTAGGCGGTGCCCTGCGCTCCAGTATGGACTTCTGTGTCCCCCTCCGCTTGGCCTCTTCATCACCCAGGGTTACGCTCTGAATACCGCCGATAAGGTCGGACAGGGTGGGGTTCATTATCAGATTTTCCAGCGTGTTACCGTGAGCGGTACCGATTAGCTGGACTCCACGCTCGGCGATGGTTCGCGCTGCCTGAGCCTCAAGCTCAGTACCCATCTCATCAATAACGATTACCTCAGGCATGTGGTTTTCTACGGCTTCAATCATCACTGCGTGCTGCTTGGTGGGGGTAGTTACCTGCATCCGCCGGGCGTGTCCGATAGCCGGGTGGGGAATATCACCATCGCCGGCAATTTCATTTGAGGTGTCAACGATGATAACCCGTTTATTAAAGTCGTCGGCTAGTACCCGGGCGACCTCGCGTAGCATCGTTGTTTTGCCTACCCCGGGACGACCGAGCAATAAGATGCTCT
Organism: Dehalococcoidales bacterium; assembly: GCA_034430355.1. Classification (GTDB taxonomy): domain Bacteria; phylum Chloroflexota; class Dehalococcoidia; order Dehalococcoidales; family E44-bin46; genus E44-bin46. Next base: position 39,985 of record DAOUFA010000080.1, on the reverse strand, counting down.
TGCCTGATTGGACAAGGTCTTCAATAATTTTTATGGTGCCAAACACCGCTCGACCCACCCGACAGGTAAGCCCGACAATTTGCCCCTCACGGTTGCGGATAGCTGAGATGCGGTGTAAAGTGCGCTCAATTCCAGCCCGATTGTCATCGCCGAAGCTACCGATGCGTGAGACCACGTAGTCAATGTCCTGTTCACTGGCCTCTTGGGGGCTGAGGACTACTTCTCGCTGGGGGAAGCGGGCTTCGGAGGGGCGACCTAGGTCTAGGACTACTTCCAGCAGTTCGCTGTTGTCGCTTCGCTGGCATAATGGCTGGCGAATATGGGGCGGTAAAATGTCAAGCAAAGCGTCTAGGTCATCGGTAATTACCTTTTGCAAACCCATTCCCCTTTAACCTGAATTTGTTCCTTCGGCTACGATATTCAGGAAATATTGATGAAATCTCAGGTCGTTAGTCAGCTCAGGATGAAAAGCAGAAGCTAGTATCTTTCCTTGCCTGGCAGCTACGCCAGTACCATTAGTTAACCTGGTTAATATTTCTACTTCACTATTTGACTGCTCAATTATGGGGGCTCGAATGAATACACCGGGAAAGGGCTTTTCGCCCAGCACTGGTATTATGAGTTCAGTTTCAAAGCTCTCCTTTTGTCGACCAAAGGCGTTACGTCTAACTGTTATGTCCATTAGCTCCAGAGGTTCTACATCAGAATCTAAAATCTCCTTGGCTAGAAGTATCATACCGGCACAGGTGCCAAGTATTGGCAGACCGCTCTTAGCTAGGTTTCTTATCTCGCTCACCAGGTTATAATCCAGCATCAACCGGCTAATAGAGGTGCTTTCGCCTCCGGGTATAATTAGCCCGCCCCAGCCCCTAAGTTCTGAGGGCAGGCGGACGGGCAGTGCCTCTACCTCTAGTTGGTGCAATATATCTATATGCTCAGCAAAGGCTCCTTGCGAGGCAAGGACACCTATTCTCATACTACCATCCTCTAGATGCCAGCAGTTCCTCAGGCGGGATTTGTTTTATATCTAATCCGGGCATGGCTTGGCCCAGGTTTTTGGAGACCTCAGCGATGATTTCTGGGTCTTGAAAGTGGGTAGTCGCTTTGACAATTGCCCTGGCTCTAACCTCTGGGTTGCTGGATTTAAATATACCTGAACCAACAAAGACACCCTCAGCACCTAGCTGCATCATTAGGGCCGCATCGGCCGGAGTAGCCACTCCGCCAGCGGCAAAATTGACCACCGGCAGTTTCCCGGTTCTATGTATCTCCTCTACCAGTTCAAAGGGGGCACCCATTTCCTTAGCCTGTGTCATCAACTCGTCCTGAGGTGTGTTTACCAGCCTGCGGATACCGTCCATTACCGCTCGCATATGCCTGACTGCCTCTACAATATTGCCCGTGCCAGCCTCACCCTTGGTTCTAATCATAGCTGCCCCCTCACCGATACGACGCAGGGCTTCACCCAGGTCACGGCAGCCGCAGACAAAAGGAACCTTAAAGTCGTGCTTCCAGATATGGTGTGATTCATCAGCCGGGGTAAGCACTTCAGACTCATCAATATAGTCTACACCAATAGCCTCCAATGCTTGAGCCTCCACAAAGTGACCGATGCGGCACTTAGCCATTACCGGTATGGAAACGGCTTTCATAATGGCTTCAATAATCGCTGGGTCAGCCATGCGAGCCACACCACCAGCAGTGCGAATATCGGCTGGGACCCTCTCCAGTGCCATCACAGCACAAGCACCAGCCTCCTGGGCAATCTTGGCTTGGTCGGCGTTGATTATATCCATAATCACCCCGCCTTTCAGCATTTGAGCCAGCCCAGCTTTAACCTTCCATGTGCCACTTTCCACGTTTTTACGTCTCCTTTACTGTAACCTCGCTACTTTTGTCATAAATATATTTTACTCTGGTTTAGCTTGTTTATCAACCTCTTTGTCTACCTCACCCCCTTTATCCCCCTCTCCTTTGAAGGGGGGGAAGTATAAGTTTTAAAGGGGTGAAGCCCCTTCAAGCTACCGTTAAAAAACAGCTTTATAATCCTTGCTCAATGGTTAGGGAATGTTTTACTAATTAATAACTCTTTCGAGAGACCTCATTACCCTGGTTATCGTAGAGCACAGCTACATCAGGTTCGCTGTTGTTCCAAATGGCTCGGCTATATTCAAAACTGAATCCTCCCCATTCGGGATGATATTCGTTGGTATAGACTCGAATGCTTTGGCCCGGAGTCAAGATATAAGGTGGGAAAGTGAATGATGGATACCCCTCTGATATATCCCTTAGCACACAGCCAGCTAGCTCCTGTGGTTGGTCTCCGAGGTTGGTGATTTCTACATATTCATCAGACTCTACATTAGGCACCAGACCATCATAAAAAATGTAAGTAATTTGGACATTTTGAACTATTATCGGTGGTGATGGCTGAATCTCTCGCCAAATCCCTATTCTGTCCTGCCTTGCCTCTGACTCGGCTTTGTCTAGAGTGTCCTGGTACTTAGTATCAGGTTCGTAGGCTTTAACCCAAGCAAGCCCTTGCCTTACCAGCTCAGCATTGATGAAGATATCATCAACATAAACATAGCGTAGAAGCCTTCCATATTTGTCAATTTCGGAAACATCTTTCTCCAGCCGAACGCTTTTTCCTTCTACTAGCTGCTTATTATATCTAGTAGCCTCTTGCGCCAGGGCACAATATTCGGCTCGCTTATCGTCCAGTTCTGGCGTATCTATGCCAATATAGCGAACCTTGTGCATTGTGCTACCAATGTTAACTTCAATGGTGTCGCCATCAATCACCCTGGTGACTAGAGGAGTGGCAGGAGTAGCACAACCAGTGGCTAAAATTAGAAGGAACAAAACCAAGATACTGCTGAGATATTTTATTTTCATATTTAGGCTCTTTATGTTACACGATTGGTCTTTTTGCTGGTATGCCGGGGCGGCGGGGGTATAGCTCAGGCGTTGGCGATACCTTGTCAATTATTACTAACCGGCGCTCATCGGTAAACTCTTCCAGGTTGACCCGTTTCACCTCCCGCAGCCTCCCCCCGGATAGGCTAATCGCCTTACCTGCCTGGCTTATTTCTGGGTCAGTAGCCCCCTTTTTCTGGGCAATAAAGCTACCGCCAATAAGGCAAAAGGGCAGGGTTAATTCAACCAGAGTTGCCAGCGGGGCAACACCTCGGGAAAGCACTATATCAAAGTTCTCCCGGTATTGTGGCTGATGGGCAATTTCTTCAGCCCGACCAACTACGATTTCAACATTATCCAGCCCAAGTTTATGTTTGAGGTGGTGTAAAAAGGCTGCCTTTTTGGCTATGGAGTCAAGCAGGACTAGCCTTATATCAGGCAACAGAATTTTAAGCGGTATCCCTGGCACGCCAGCACCAGTGCCGACATCAATAAGGCGGAAGTCAGCTTTGGGTGGCAATGGCTGCCAGGCCAGGGCCACAGTGAGAGAGTCAAGGAAGTGCTTTATTTGCACCTCCTCATAACCAGTTATGCGGGTAAGGTTCACCCGCTTATTCCAATCTACCAACTCTTGATAGTAGATATGAAACTGCTCAAGTTGCCTTTGATTAAGCGGCAGCCCTAATTTTCTAGCCCCAGCGCTAAGTTTTTCCATAGCAATATCATTATACCATTGCTCCTGCAGCTGGGGTAAGGAGAGTTAAAGAGAGGCGAAGCCTCTCTTACATAATAATTCCCCCTCATGATAGGAATATATATCCATATTACAGAGAGTCAAAGGGAGGCGGAGCCTCGGCTATAAGCAATAATCAGGGGGTGTTAGAGGGGCGAAGCCCCTCTAAAAAATAATTCCCCTTCCCCTTATCAAGGGGAAGGGGATAAAGGGGATAGGGTTACCAATAAAAATCTAAAGCGGGTTCCCTGAAAAATCAAAGATTTTTTAGGGTGCATAAAGCGGGTGAGGTAGATAATCCAATAACAAGGTACATTTGCGTTTCAGATTCTCTTATGTTAATATTATAAAGTAAACTTAATAGGCAAACCGCTAGGGGTGCTCAAAAGCTGAGAGGCGATTTGATGCCAACCCTGGGAACCTGATCTTGGTAATACGAGCGTAGGGAAGCGGTAGCAACCTAGACCAAGGGTCTAGTATTAACCGCTGAAACCCTTGGTCTATTTTTATGGAGGTGGATATGACTCAACTGGAATTGGCCAAAGAAGGTATAATTTCATCGCCAATGAAGCTGGTGGCTGAGCAGGAGGGGGTGGATGCTGAGTTCATTCGGCAGGGTGTGGCTAAAGGGACGATAGTAATTCCGGCTAATATCAACCACACCAACCTCGTTCCCTGTGGCATCGGTCAGGGGCTCAAAACCAAGGTCAATGCCAATATCGGAACCTCTTCTGACTTTGGTAATATTGACACCGAGCTGGAAAAGTTGCGAGTGGCTATCGACTCAGGGGCAGATACGGTTATGGACTTGAGCACCGGTGGCGATATATCGGCTATTCGGCGGGCCATTATTGCCGCAAGCTCGGTACCGATAGGAACGGTGCCTATTTACCAGGCCGGGATTGAGGCGATAGATAGATGTGGCGCTATAGTCAAAATGACCGTTGATGACCTATTTGCTGGGATTGAAGAGCATGCTCGCGATGGCGTTGATTTCGTAACCGTGCATTGTGGTGTAACCCGGTCGGCTATCGCCAAGCTTAAGCAGCAGGGAAGGGTAACCGATGTTGTATCTCGAGGGGGTGCTTTCCTGATAGGCTGGATGCTTCACAATGAGCGAGAAAATCCCCTCTATGAGTATTATGACCGCCTGCTGGCGATAGCCAGAGAGTTTGATGTAACGCTGAGCCTTGGCGATGGGATGCGTCCTGGCAGCCTGGCTGATGCTACCGACCGAGCCCAGGTTGAGGAACTACTTATTATCGGGGAATTGGTACAGCGGGCTCAGCAAGCTGGAGTTCAGGCAATGGTTGAGGGTCCGGGGCACTTACCCTTGAACCAGATTGAGGCTAATGTTCAGTTAGAGAAGGCTATCTGCAAGGGGGCTCCTTTCTATGTGTTAGGTCCACTGGTGACTGATATTGCCGCTGGCTATGACCATATCACCGGGGCTATAGGTGGGGCTATCGCTGCCGCTGCCGGTACCGATTTTCTGTGCTATGTGACGCCAGCCGAGCATCTTTCTCTACCAGACCCCGAAGATGTGAGGCAAGGGGTGATAGCCTCGCGTATTGCCGCCCATGCTGGCGATATAGTTAAAGGGGTAAACGGGGCTGAGGACTGGGATAGGAGGATGTCTCTGGCACGAAAGAAGCTTGATTGGCAGGAGCAAGCCAGGCTGTCCTTAGACCCTGAGCTGTCTCGTCAAGTTCATAGTAAGCATGCTTCGGCTGGGGTGGCTTGTAGTATGTGTGGGGATTTCTGTGCTATGGAACTAATGGAGAAATACTTGGGCATCACCTCACCTAAAGGTTTCTAGATGATAACAGAGAGGAGAAACTGAAATGGCACTATTTCACCCGGTAAGAGAAGGAGAGGTAGCTAAGGCTATTACAAGTAGCTTTTGGCGACAGTTTGAGGATTATATCCAAAGCGATGTTATTATTGTTGGGGCTGGCCCCAGTGGTCTCATTGCCGGCAGAGAGCTGGGCAAAGCCGGGGTTAAGGTTCTGATTATAGAGAGGAATAACTACTTGGGTGGTGGCTTCTGGATTGGTGGTTATTTTATGAATAAGGTTACCCTGAGAGCGCCGGCCCAGGGGATTCTTGATGAGCTAAACGTGCCCTATTCCATGGTTAGCGACGGTCTTTATGTCGCTGACGCCCCTTATGCCTGTTCTAAGCTTATTGGCGCTGCCTGCGATGCCGGGGTTAAATTTCTCCAGCTAACCCTTATGGAAGACCTGGTGGTAGGCGAGGATAACCGGGTAGCCGGGGTAGTGATTAATTGGAGCCCCATTGCCTATCTGCCTAAGGAGATTTCCGCTCTTGACCCTATACCTTTGGAAACAAAGATGGTTATTGATGCTACCGGTCACGATGCCTGTGTGGCGAGAAAGCTGGAGCAGCGGGGTGCGCTCAAGCTGATTGGAGAAGGAGCATTGTGGATTAATAAATCAGAGGATGCGGTGGTGGAGCATACCGGTGAGGTCTATCCTGGATTAATCGTCGCTGGTATGGCAGTAGCCGCTGTTTACGGGCTACCCCGCATGGGTCCTACCTTTGGTGGCATGCTTCTATCGGGGAAGCGAGCCGCTGAGATTACCATAGAAATACTGGAGCAACTGGCAATATCTTAAATGAGAGCCGAAATTATTTCTGTGGGCACGGAACTTCTTCTGGGAGAGATAACTGATACCAATGCCCGTTTCTTGGCTAGCCAGTTACCAGGGCTAGGGATAGACCTTTATTGGATTTCGCAGGTAGGTGACAATCAGGTAAGGTTGGTCGAGGTTCTAAGGCGTGCCTGGCAGCGTTCCGACCTAATCCTGATTACCGGCGGGCTGGGACCTACTGAGGATGACCTGACCCGTGAGGCTATAGCTGAGATGTTGGGAGAGAAATTGAAACTCGTCCCAGCATTAGAGCGTGAGCTACAGGAGTTTTTTGCCCGCCTGGGTATAGACATGCCCCCGACTAACCTCAAGCAGGCAACTCTTATCCCTTCGGCTGATGCCATTCGTAATGTAAGCGGCACTGCCCCTGGGTGGTGGGTGGAAAAAGATAAACACATATTAATCGCTATGCCCGGTCCACCTAGAGAGATGCAGCCCATGTGGCACCACCACATTCTACCCCGATTACGTCAAAGCACCACCGGGGAAATCATTGTTTCTAAGACCCTTAAGACTTTTGGTTTGACTGAGGCCAAGGTGGGTGAAATGGTCTCACCTTTGCTCGCCGCATCCAATCCTACCCTGGGTATTTACGCTAAGGTTGACGGTATTTATCTACGCCTGGCAGCTAAGGCTCGGAGCCAGAAGCAGGCTGAGGAGATGATTGCCCCCGGTGAAGCTAGACTTAGGTCAATCTTGGGTGAATATATCTGGGGAACTGATAGTGACACGCTGGAAGCCGTAGTCGGGCATATGCTGGCGGAAAAGGGATTGAGTCTGGCAGTTATGGAGGGCTATACCGGAGGCTTATTGGCGGCTACCATCACCGATGCTCCTGGCGCCTCAACGTATTTTAAGGGGGGACTGATTGCCGGTTCAGAGGAAGCCCAGATAGCTTATGGGGTTGACGCCGGGGTTATTTCTGATTGTGGAGCTAGCAGTAGGGAAGCAGCCCAGGCTATGGCTGGAGCTGCCAGGTTACGCTTAGGGGCTGATATCGGGGTTGGCATAGCCGGAGTAGATGAACCAGGTGGAGGGGAAGGGAGACCTGTCAGTACCATATATATTGGAATAGATGACGGCAAGAATAAAAGAGCAACTACTGCTCGTTACCCCGGAGATAGAGCTTGGGTCAAGCGCCGGGCGGTGGCTACTGCTCTGTTTAAGTTGCGGAAAATACTGGCTACGGCTGGATAGGCTGAGCCGAGATTAGAACCGAAATATACGATAGGTTGTAACTCCCCCCACGGTAATGTGGCTAACCATATCCCATCAATGAACGTTATTAATAATAGGGGGATTGTGCTAATATAGGAGTTAGAAAATGGGTGGCGCTTTTAATTTAGGTAAGGTCTTTGGCATACAACTCAGACTCCATTACAGCTGGTTCATAATATTTGCTCTGCTGGCTTTCGCTTTAGTCGCTCCTCACTGGTCTTCTGGGTTTTGGTGGGGTATTGGCATAACTACCTGTCTGCTATTTTTTGCTTCAGTAATTGCCCACGAATTAGCCCATAGTCTTGTCGGCAGAGCCAACGGTATCCCGATAAAGAGCATAACCCTTTTTATCTTTGGCGGCATTGCTCAGATGACTAAGGAGGCGGCCAGCCCTAATGCTGAGTTAAAAATGGCGGCTGCCGGTCCTGCCTGTAGCGCCGTAATTGGCGGGGTGTGTTTTTTGATTTGGTCCTTTAATTCGGGCATGGCTGCTCCCATAGCTAATATGGTTTGGTGGCTGATGTTTATGAATTTGGCACTAGCTACCTTCAATATGATTCCAGGTTTCCCTCTGGACGGAGGGCGTGTTTTACGTGCCACACTTTGGCGCTTTACTGGTGATTATAAACGCTCTACCCGAATTGCCACCCGAGTAGGGGAGGGTGTAGGCTACACATTTATTGCCGGTGGTATTGCAATAGTCTTCCTCCATCCATTTGATCTGTCCTGGTTCAGTGGTCTGTGGATAGCCTTTATTGGCTGGTTTCTGAAAAACGCTGCCTCAACCAGCTATCGTCAGGCTCAATGGCGCCAAACCCTTAAGAGGTTTACTGCGGCTCAGGTAATGACGGTTAACTGCCCGGTAGTCCCTTCCGATGTTACCCTCAATCAAGTGGTTCAGGAGTATATCATCCCCAGCGGGTGTCGTCTTTTTATGGTAGCTGACAGAGGTAAACTGGAAGGTATTTTGCCTCTGCAAAATATCAAGCCTGTTTCCCAGCAAAATTGGGGTGTGACCCAGGTAAAGGAGATAATGGTCCCCATTGACAAGCTAAAGGTAGCCGAGCCTGGTCAGGATGCGCTAAACGTGCTGGAGCAGATGGATGAGAGTGATACCAACCAGATACTGGTAGCAAGTGAGGGAAGGGTTATCGGGGTAATTGCTCGTGACGACCTGATAACTTTTCTTCGCACCCGCGCTGAGTTAGGGATATAGATAATTTTTTATTGATAGGATATTTGATATAATTTCCAATAGTTAATGGTCATAATAAATGAGACTAAGTGAGTAATTATTCATATAGGGGGGCATCCTGGAAGTGAATGGTGGGAGCCAGAGTCTAAGTTTGGGCGAGGCAGCTAGTCGTTTTTTGGTTAGTTTACCACCCGAAGCCAGGGAAATAAGCCAGCAGGAGGTATATAGATTTGCTCGCTGGTACGGGTGGGAACAACCTTTGGCTGAGCTTACCGCCCCCGACATAGCTAACTATGCGGAACGGTTATCACTATCGGATGCCGACTACACCAAAAAGCTTGAACTAATACGAGCCTTCCTCATTTATGCTAAAAAGGAAGGGTGGAGTAAGACTAATCTTGCCATTCACCTTAGGATTAAGAAGGTAAAATCCTCATCCCGGTCTTCGCCCGGACGGGGTCTGCCCGAAGCTATCTCTTTAACTCAGCAGGGATATGCCGAACTGGAGGCTGAACTGGCTGCCCTTAAGGATAAGCGCCCCCAGGCTATTGAGGAAATGCGTAGAGCCGCCGCGGATAAGGACTTCCGTGAGAATGCACCTCTGGAAGCGGCCAGGGAGCAACGCGGGCAACTGGAGGGGCGGATTAAAGAGCTGGAAGAGACCCTGAAATTAGCCACTATTATTGATGGCAAACCGGGGGGCACCTCCAAGGTGGGTGTTGGTGATAGTATTATCCTGTGCGACCTAGCTTCTGGTGAGGAGTTGCACTATATGCTGGTCAATCCCCGGGAGGTAGACCCGACCCGGGGCAAGCTCTCTAGTGCCTCACCTATAGGTAAAGCCATTATTGGTCGAGGTCAGGGGGAGGTAGTAGAGGTAACAGCCCCGGCAGGCAAGTTGCGCTACCAGATTAAACAGATTGAGCATTAAGAGACCACTTTACTTTTGCCGTCTGGGGCAGGCTATTATTCGGCGTAGAAACTACTTATCCAGGCAGGTCTTTCAGGTGCCTCACCTTGCTCCAGCATCTCCCGCCACTCCTCATCGGTGAGCCTCTCATCTATAGGCTGCTTGAATTCGTAATAGCTGAAAACAGGCCCAGCCCCAACCAGGATTCTACCATCGGGTAATTTGTATGCCGTCAGGATTAGGTCGACATAACCAACCCCTTCCTCCAAGACCTGCATCGGTGGGTTGATATCGGTATGGACATCGGCAACTATAGTCGTTTCTTTCCCCTCCGCCTCAACGCCGGCGACTATGGACTCAAGCTCTTGGCCAAAGTTCCTGATGAACTCATAATCGGTTTCATCTAATTCCTGGTTCTCCAGCTCATTCTTGGAGATGTCAATCAGCCTGGTCAGGATGTGCTCCAGGCTTTCCAGCCGTGACCTCTCCTCATCACTCAGAGCGTTAAGCTGAGCCAGACCCTCCTTGGTCATGCTGGTTAGTGCCCGCATTCGGGCATAAAACTCGGGGACAGGCTCCACATAGCCGACTACTGGCTTGGGTGGTGGCGGTGCCGACATAGCCACTGGAGTATAGCTCTGCTTGGCATAGAGGATGGTATCGTGCCGCAGTTCAGCCCAGGATGCCAGAGTCGTTTGCAGTTCCTTGTTCTGCCATGCCTCGGTCTGCATGAAGGTGGGGTAGCCCTCACCAAACTCATTAAGCAAGGGTTTTAACGCATACAGCCACGCCCAGTAGAGATTACGGTTCCAGTCGGCGACATCAAATTCACCAAACTGACTCTTCAACTCGCTTAGTTGTTTATCGTAGCTGGTATCTTTACCCTCATACTCAGTATCGCCCTCTTCTTTTAGTATTTGGTAAGCTCGCTCCGAGCCCAGAACTGCCATTATATCCAGACCCCGCGGAAAGCATCTAGTTGGACCAAGCTGGGTCATCTTCATGGTAAAAGGCTCATCATCACCAATATACATGCCGACCGTTGGGAAGACCAGGTTCTGGAACATGTAGGAATCGGGGACAAACCTCTGCCCCATGAACCGCATCCCTTTGGTCTTAGCCAGGCACTCATAGAGCTTTTCCTTGGTTATTGGAGGATACACCACGCATATACCTGAGCCACCGTAGATTTCCGGGCTTCTCATCTGAGCCAGCTCAGCCTTGAGGGCAAGTAGATTGTCTTCATTGGTCAGTAGACTGGCGTCAAACTCGGTGCCAAAGACCTTCTCTATGGCACCGAGATACTCATAGGGGGTCAGGTCGTCAGCGGTACCAACGAAGAATGAGGTGACCGAGTAGATACGGTCCCATATTTCCTGGGCGGTGCCGTCACCCACCTCAACATTGGATAATTCAGCCGAAATCAAAGACGCCTGGATGGTAGCCAGTCTGGCATCCTGTTCCGTAATCAGAGGACCTTCAAAAGAAGCGCACTCGTTGGCTTCTCCACCCTTCAACAGGAAAGCCATCCTGCCATACCACATCATCGACTTGAAGAACCTCTTTAAGGTCTCGCTGCGGGTGTAGTGCCCTCGGGGGACATACTGGGAGTAGTCTTCACAGTAGCAGCAGGGAGCGACGCATATGCAATCTGTATCTGAATTGAAGATAGCGCTTGGCTTAAAGCCCTCATGCTCCTCAATGTTCTTGATTTCCTCTTCCACCCCACTGGCCACATAGTTGGGTATGCTGAAACTTACCTTCCTTATCGGCTTGAATTCCTTTTTATCATAGGGGTGTTCCCGGTTCCATTGTTCAATCTCCGCCTTCAGCTTTGCCTCGTCATAGTCCTCAGTCGGCGTCTGGAGGAGCTTTAGTCCAACAGCAAAGTAAGCCACGTTTCTCCTGGCTGCTTCCTTGAGGTCTGAATCAGTAAAGGCGTTATAGTCCTGGATAGACCTTTCCAGCATAGCCTGGCTCATATCAATGAGCTGGTCGAAGAATTCCTCTTCTTCAATCCGCTTCAGGACCTCATTGAACTGGATATGGTACAGATGGAGAAGCGTGTCAGAGGTTACGAAGATGGGGACATCCCGCTCCTTCATAGCCTTATAGGGTTCTACTATATCGTCACCGTACCAGGGAATGACCACAAATCCGTTTTGCTGAAGCAGTTCTTTCTGGTTTGCCCGTAACTGGAACTGGGAGTCTATCTCGGATAAGTTGGTGATTTCGGTTAAGGCTAGCGGCAGGGAATAGGCAGGTGAAGCTAAGGTGACGGAGAAACCCTCCAGCTCATAGGATGAGGCTAGTGCCAGCTTGGGGTTGGCTATGTCACCGGCGGCTATTGATGGTATGCCTAGGGTGGGTGGCGGAGAAGGCTTTTGGGCTACACACCCGGTGGTGATAATAACACTGATTAGCACCAAAGAAATAATTAATTTTGTCTTCATGAGCTTCCTTCACTTATTGTGTTTATCTGTCTATAAATATATAACGAATTTCCGGGCAAAAAGTTACTCCCACTGTGAATTGAACCTCATTGTAGCGCAAAGACACTGGATTGTAAATCGTCAGCATGAAATGGCTAGTTTAGGTCTAAGATTAGTGGACACCTAGAGGCTTTGGATGAGGGACTATAATAGCACTGTCGTGGAGCGGAGCTATTTGGCTTATCCTGGCCGGTTACCTCAGCTCTCCGCCAATGAAGGCACTAGCTCTGGTTCTGAACGAACCTCTGAGGCGTCTTGTATATTGAGCCAGCCGTTAAGCATGGCCAGTACTACGGCGTGGGTACGGTCATTAGCGTCTAGCTTGTCCATAATAGAGGTAACATGATTCTTGACAGTCTGCTCGCTAATGCCGAGGCTACGAGCAATCCGCTTGTTTGCCTGCCCTTTGGCAATCTGATTTAATATTTCCGTTTGCCGAGGGCTGAGCGGTGTAATACTAATCGCCGTCCCCTCACGCACCGGAGAAAGCTTATGAAACAACCGTATTATCTTCTTAGCCACAGTCGACTCTTCCAGTGAGCTGTCATTTGTTGAATGCTCTTCCTCTTCTAGTTCTAGCTCCAGGGCGTGCTTGAGTATTAGCACCATCTCCTCCTCGCGGTCCACCACCATGATGTACGGGTGCTTCCCCATCTTGTTGGAACCAGCCTGCCCATTTCCGTTGCCATTTCGCACAATCACCATTTCTCTACACCCCCGCTAGCATTTCGTATATTACTTAGTACCCTCTTAATTATTCCGCGGTAAGATAAAATTAAGCCTAAACTGCATTCCCATTCACATATCTGGGTATACTCAAATATACTATCTGTGTATTTAAATTATGCTCTTCCCCATTTGGCAAATCAATCACCCAAAGGGGCTAATTTAACGAAGTAGATAGTACTAGGTAGATAATAAGTAGATGGTACTAGCGAGCAGAAAGGCTATTGGATATCTAGGGTAGGGCTAGTGGAAGGTGTGTGGTTGGCTGGCTAAAGTTTGAGTTCGGTTCCAACATACAGAATATAGTAGCTTCTTTGAGGCTTACTGAAGTATTATCTGGTTTTTGAGCTATCTGGTTCTTGTGGACCTTGTGAACCTCGGCCTTTAATCTATGTAAATCATCATTAGTGAATAATCTCCACCCCCTCCTGTCCCGAAGTTCTACATCGGCAAGCATCCCCTCCCTGACCCAGCGGAGAAAAGTATTTTTGCTTATCCCGGCCATTCGACAGGCTTCGGCCGTTCTATAGTAAGTCTGTCCGTTAATTCTGACTGGCAATTTCATGTTCCTCCCGCAGTTCTCAGGTATACCCAATTATGTTACCTACAATTTGGTGGGTCAATCCCCCGAATTGGCTAATCTAACTGAGTAAATAGTCAGGGGGTGGCAGCACGGTAGCCGAGAGCCTCTGGTTAGACGAAGGAAGTTAAAAGACCGCAATAGCCTGAAAACTTGTGCTATAATAACCAATGATATACACTAAGAAGGGTCACTAAGATGAGCATGGCGGAGCAGCCGACTGCAGTCGAACATTTGACAAGGTTGAATGAATATGGTCCCGATGACCTTTTTATCTGCTGTGCTAGCTTTGAAGAGAGGTGCCTCGCCAGCGCATCAAGAATGGGCCTCAACTACCGGACAAATTTTTCCATAATCTTTGTTATCGAGGAGCCCCTTTACCGGAAGCAAGTTGATAATAACCTGTTCAGCTTAAAAAATATGCTGGGAGCAAGAAGTTCCAAAGGTGTCTTTGTTATTTCGTGCCTGCGCGACAGTCCAGTTGACGGGATTGCTCAGCTTAAAAATATCTGGGACCGGTGTAAGCCTCGGGACCCGGAAAGTCCTTTTATCACAATTGATATCAGTGGGTTTACCAAGATCTACTTGTTGCAGCTTCTTAATTATCTCATCATCGATTTGAAGCTGGGGCTGCCTCGTATGTTTCACACCGCACAAAAATATTTACCGACTAAGCTTACCAGAGGGGTGGCCCAAATAACTACTATACCTAACTTCTTTGGCAATATTTCAATGGATAAACAGACGGTTCTTGTTCTGTTCTTGGGCTTTGAGCCGGAGCGTTCTCTGGCAGTGTGGAAGCACTTCAACCCTACCAAGACCATCGCCCTGATAACCAACCCGCCACGCTACGGTAATCTTAACTACCTGAAATATGCCGAGAAAAATAATTCCCACTTACTTTCGCAACCTTCTGTAGAAGTAAGAAACGTACCGGCGGATAACCCGTACGCGGTGAAGAAGGTGCTTGAGACTATTTACGATGAAATAAAAGGTTCATTCAATATGGTAATTGGCCCCTTCGGGACAAAACCACAGGCGGTAGGTATGTTTCTTTTCTGTTTGGAGCATCCTAAAGTCCAGGTTGTTTATTCTTTCCCGGTTAAATATACCAGGTCTTATTTGTGGCGTAAGCCAGGCCCTACATTTTTGCTGCCACTCAACCCCTCGGTGCCGGTTCAGCTAGTCTGAAGCTAAGCCGAAAAAGGCACCGGCCACCGCTATTAGATTAGCTCGTGTACGCGTGCTTTTTGTAGTCTTTCTTCCGTGGTTGTCAATATCCTTGAGAATGAAGGCGTCAAGTCAAACATTGCAGAATGAAACAACTGACAGCAAAGTTAAAGCTAGGGGATGGGGGTAGTGATAGAGCCAGTAGAGGTAGCCGTCAGCCCGATTTGGTTGGTGGCAGTCACCTCGAAGTTGAAGGTTTCGCCGCAGTTTGCCTCTGTTTCAATAGAGTTGTGATAGTGTACAGTAGATATGCTCCCCGAATCGAACCAGGTCTGTCCATTTACCACCAGTACTACCCTGGTGACGGGATAATTGCCTCCGGTAAGGTCAGTGCCATCGAAGGAGATAGTGAGGGTGCTGCGGCACCCTGATTCATCGCGGACGCTGTGAGCACTAGCAGCAGAGGAGACCTGCAGTACTTCCTCGGGTTCAGGGGCTGGAGGTATGGGGGTAGTGATGGATTCAGTGGCCGTAACTGTCTGGGCGATGGCGTTGGTGGCTATCAACTCAATAAGTAGGATTTCTCCACAGCCCACCTCTCTTGAGACTGAATTCTGGTAGTGCTCAGTAGATATACTACTCGAATCGTGCCATACTTCCTCATTTACCTTTAGAACCACGCTGGTAACTGGCATGTCACCCCCGGTGAGGTCGATTGCATCGAAGGAGATGGTGAGGGTACTGTGGCATCCCGACTCGTCCCAGACACTTTGAGCGCTGGGCGTAAGAGAGGTGTCCAATGCCTTCTCGGCTGGAGGTGGGGGCGTGGTTTTTGTAGGCGTGATGTAGCCGAGATTTTTGTGTTCCTTATCCGTTAGGTGAATCCTCAGCGACTCGGCACCGGCTGCCCCCTTAAGTTTGAATACTAAGGGTGTTAACGGGAAAGGATTAGTGCTTTTTATTCTTATGCCACCGGCAATGTCCTCTTTTGTGAAGCCTTCCGGGAGCTGTATGACTTCACCCTCATCCCATCTAGGCGTCTGAAGACCGAAGAAAATCTCAATATCATAGACCTTATCTTTCATGCCTTTTGGAATCTTAAGGGTAAGTGTGTAGGTTCCATCTTCTTCGTAAAAGGTTGAATCTGTTTGGACTAGTGGTTTTTCCCATTTTCTATACTCGTTTTCTTCATCTGAGAAGCTACCTTCATCTTCCCATTCCTGTGTGTCTACCTCCTTTGCCTTGTCAAAGGCTTTATCCCAGCTTTTCAGGTCTATACCGGCAAGGTTATCCACAAACGCCATTTCATCAGCGGCATACCTCTTTCCACTGGCATCTTTTCTGTTATGGTGCTTGGTATCTTCGCCTGAGAAGGTAACAATTTTGTCAACAATTCCCTTGAGATTATCTACGAATCCCCCGCCAAAACATTGGGCCATTTCAACGACTATATGTATTCCCTTCTCGTGGAGGGATTTAAGCATCTCGGCGAACTCATCATCCCACAAGACTTCTTTTCCCCACAGGTTTATTCCTTCGTGAAAACCTACGTCGTCATCCTTATCACCATCAGCATTCCAGTCTACGCCTGTTATCTTACATTTTATCCCCCACTTCTTAGTATCACCGGTAGCTCTTCCTATCTCCTTCCATGTTCCATCCGGCATCTTTCTTTTCAGGACATATTCTCTTGTACGAGTGTCACATTCGGCTTTCAAATCTATCTCGCCATCTTTGTCTGTATCCCACTCCTTACTCTCAATTTTGAGCAATCCGCCCGACGCGTAAACATAACGACACAGGTCTATTTCGAATGTCTTTTCCGGATATGTCTTCGTCTTACTGTCAGTTCCGGAAAAGGCCGGCCGGGCACCATGATACCCTTGCCCATCGTTGTAACCGGTGCCGTGGTCGGTAACAAATATAACCAGGGTGCAGCTGGCTGACATTTCCTCCTTGTATTTTTCTAGGGTCTCCTTTATCTTTTGCTTTGAAGCTTTGCCATCAACGATATTCTTTTCTATTTCATTGTTTCTTTCGTCCTTCTCTTTTACTTTTACTTCCCCGCCGTCGTTGTAGAGAACTCCAATCTGCTCATCGCTAAAACCAAGTTCCTTAAGTTTTTGGTACTTAGCTCTCATGTTCTGCCGAAACCTCGACCGATTGTTGTTAGCATCAATACCACCACTTATTATTAGAGCCCGGTCGCAGTCTTTGGCTTTGGTTGGCGTAGCGGCATTCTCCTGCGCAAATGCCTGCTTCGGCTGGAGGGGGCCTCCCCAGGCAGTAGGTAAAAGGAAGCCTTGCCTTGCCCCGGTAGCTTCCACTGGTGGGGTCAAAATACGGTATTCGTCAACGGTAATCAAAGGTGTTGGCAGGAGGGTGAAAACGTTGTAGGTTTGAGCAAAGTCTTTTACTTCACCATAGACAAGTATCTCAGCCTCATTCATATCGTAGGGAGGCAAATCTCCATCAAGTCTGGCAAATGAATAGTCCGGTAATCCTTCGTCGATTACCATCATATGAAAGTCAGGCACCACAAAGGCAACACCGTCGTCTGTAAATCTATCATCTGCGTAAAAACCTGAAGTCCAGATGTTTTCCCCGATAAAGTTTTCAAGCTCAAAGTTGAGTTCTGTCAGCGAAACGACGTTTTCAGTTTCAATTTTATGTTCTTCCTGCCTCGCGCATCCCGGCAATAAAAGAGAGATTACCAGTAGTATTATGGCTATGCGTTTAGACTTACCTTTTACCATCTTAAAACATATCGAACCAGTCCGGCTATTTGTCCTTTCCCAAGCGTTAATTTAATAATACTATCCCGATACTGACCCATCAAAAGTCACTACTTTTTCAGCCACCAAAGATGTCTATTGTTCAGTTGGGTTAATTTTACCCGCAGGACAAACTCATATTCAGATATGTCTGCCCACCGCTTTCGCAATTGGTCTGAGTTCCACCATCAACCTGGCGAAGTCTGACGGTGTCAGGGACTGGAGCCCGTCCACCAGAGCTTCCGTCGGGTTAGGATGGACTTCAATAAGAAGCCCGTCGGCGCCAGCAGCTATCGCCGCCTTGGCTATTGACGGTACCAGTGAATAGTGACCAGCAGCATGGCTGGGGTCAACAATTACCGGCAGGTGGCTGAATCGCTTAATTACCGCTATTGAACAAATATCCAGAGAAAAGCGAGTACTATCCTCAAACGTTCTGATTCCCCTTTCGCACAGAATAACCTGGCTATTCCCCTCTGCCAGCAGATAGTCGGCGGCGGTAAGCCACTCGGTAACAGTGCACGAAAACCCGCGTTTCAGGACCACGGGACACTGGCTTTTCCCAATACTGGTGAGCAAGGCGAAGTTTTGCATATTCCGGGAACCGACTTGAAGGATATTGGCGTAGTTAGCTACCAAACTAACATGATGAGGGTCTACCACTTCGGTGATTACGGGTATGCCGAATTGCTCCCTGACCTGGGCTAGTAATTTCAGTCCGGTTTCCTCCAGACCCTGAAAGCTGAAGGGGGAGGTACGTGGTTTGTAGGCACCACCACGTAACACACAAGCCCCGGCCTCTTTTACTACCTTGGCCGCCTGAACAAGTTGTTTTTCACTCTCCACGGCGCAGGGTCCGGCCATGACCACGATACGATTACCCCCAACCTCAATTCCATTAATAGAAACCAGGCTGTCCTCGGCCTTAAATTCCCTGGAGGCGAGCTTGTAAGGCTTCATAATTCGGTTTACCCTCTCAACTCCAGGGAGTACGGCAAAAAGGTCTGTGGATAACTGTCCCGTATTGCTTCCCAATATAGCCACCACCGTTATATCAGTCCCTAGGTTCAACTGGACGCCGAGTCCCAGTGACTTCGCCCTCTGCACTACGCCGTCTATCTCCTCTTGAGTGGTGTCGGCTCGCATTTCAACTATCATAGTGTCTTACATTAACCCCCTTGTATTTTGAGATTTCTCACCTGCCAAAGTCATTTCACCAGATAGGATTTGAGTTTAGCCCTCTTCCAGGGCTTTGTCAATGACCCCAAAGAGTTGAAACCTTGCTCGTGCCGTTACTATGGCATCTATTGAGCATTAGTGTGGCCTCTTCCAAGGCATTTAACAATCCATCGAGTTGTCTTGTCTGCAGCTCCACTACTTTGACAAGAAGTAGGGGATGTAATAAGCTAATGCTGTGCTGCAAACCTTGGAGCAATGCCTTCCCCGATAGCTCAATGGTAGAGTGGGCGGCTGTTAACCGCTAGGTTGTAGGTTCGAGTCCTACTCGGGGAGCCAACTTTGACTACTTGAGCAAGCGAAGACCTTATCGAAGGGCTTTACGAGTTCAAA
Organism: Dehalococcoidales bacterium; assembly: GCA_034430355.1. Taxonomy (GTDB): domain Bacteria; phylum Chloroflexota; class Dehalococcoidia; order Dehalococcoidales; family E44-bin46; genus E44-bin46. Next base: position 21,024 of record DAOUFA010000080.1, on the reverse strand, counting down.
TTCAACCTTTTTGCCCTCTAATTTTAAGTTCTGAAGTGTGAGTTTTAAAAGTTGCCGTTTTTCTTCCGCTTCAGAACTCATGAATAGTTCATAGGCTCTATTAGCAAGCTGTAATATATATTCTGAAGTCAAATAATACTCTTCATCAGCAAAGCCTAGCCTGCTAATCTTATCTGATATTTCCTTCTGTTTTGTCCGGTATTCTTCACGCTTTTTGTTATAGTCGCTCTGAGTAATACTACCGTCCAGTTTGTCTTCATACATGGCTTCAATGCGAGCCTCATATTTCTGGTATTCCTTTTGATAGCCTTCAAGCATAGTCCGATGAAACTGTGTTTTGTCTTTATGGGACTTCCTTAATGAAGCCGTAATTTCTTCGATTACATCTTCAGGAATCTGTAATGATTTGTATAGCTGGGCAAACTGCTTGGTTAGTTCTTCTTCCCTTAGCCACTTAGCATTATGCTTGCCGTTATATTCAGTGCAATGGTAATAAACATACTTGCCTTTTTTCTTTTCCGGTGTAATCATACAACCGCAATCAGCACACCTGATTAACCCTCGATAGAGGTAAGGTAAACCTGCGAATTTGAAGTGCTTCTTGTTATAGCCGGCTTTCACCTGTTGAACTTTGTCGAATAGCTCTCTAGATATAATACACTCGTAATTATGGGGATACTTTTGTCCGTCATACTGAATCGTCCCACAATAAAATGGATTCTTGAGAATGAAGTCAACGAAACCTTTAGAAAAATCAATGTCAAAGTCTTCTTTCAGCTTCTTTCTTACTTCCAGCATAGAAAAGCAACCGGAGCCATACCATTCATACATTTTCTGAACGACTCTAGCTTCAAATGGCTCGGTAACGACCCACTTCTTTTTGTCTTCTAGAGCCACATTCTTGTAGCCGTAAGGCGCTTTGCCAGGCAGTAAACCATTCCTTAGCATGTATGAGGCTGAATTAGTGGCATCCTCTTTGAGCCGGTTGATGTATTGCTTGGCTAGGAATACCTTTAAGTCCCAGTCCTGAATGTCCCTCCCCATTGTGTTTTTGTTAATTACCAGCCGGTCATAAACAAAGTGTATTTCCTTGTCATGGTTAAGACGTAGCTCGTCAATCAGAACTGCATCCCTGAAGTTCCTGGTTATCCTATCCACTCGGTAAGCGATAATGGTCTTAATGTCATTGTTGACTTTGACATACTCGACCATTTCATCGAATTTTCTTCTTATCTTGTAATCAGCACTCTCAGTAAAGACGAACTCTCTTTCAACCGCTAACTCTTTGTTTTGGGCGTACTCTCTTAAAGCTGGAAGCTGAATGTCTTTCAGCGACAACCCTTCCTTTTCCTGTCTTACAGTTGATACACGTGCTAGAATCACGGCTTTAGTCATAATACCTTCAACTCCTAGCCAAGTATTATCTTTTCGACCTCAGCTTTGGCTTTCTCGACCTCTTGTTCGGCTTCCTTTTGTAGCTGTTCTGCTTTCTGCATTCTTGACTCAACTTCGTCTGCAATCACTTTCTGAACTTCTAGAGGAGGAATCGGTATGGGAATTGACAGATACTCACTCATTATCAGGTTCTTTATTCCTGTCGTTTGATTCTGTAAATACTCCATATAATTAAGGGCGTAAACTGCTTTCAAAAAGATGAATAAGTATTGCGGTATGCACTCTTCACTAATCCGTATCAATTGAACAAAATTGCTAAAAGCATATCCTTCACTTGTACTCTCGACCAATGCTACTCTACCAACAGGCTGTATTGGACTACCACCTGATTTCTCGATTAAGATATCCCCCTTTTTTAACCTAATCTTTTGGTATTTGTCTTTCCTAATAAGCCGTTCCGCTACGTTCTCAAAATTTAGGTTATACTGATTAACAAAATTAGTATTCCTTAGGACTCTGCATAAGACATGGCCATCTGTCTTCTTTACCAAAACTGGGTCTTCACCCCACTCTCCGGATATGTTTTGAGTTACAATATCAGAGAGTCTTTTAATTGGATATGTAGAGCCTTCAATTGCACTTCTGATTGCTTTGGGCTTTGCTGTATAAGCTTGCGGATTAATCTTCCGCCCCTTTATATCATCACTCCATACAACAAAACAGCTCTTGTCATTAATTTCGGGCAAGCTTATCCCCAAACGTTCAAGAACAAAGCCATTTAAGGAATCTAATAGCTTCTTGGCTTCCTCGTCTTTTTGTTTTTTGCGCTCATAAGCTGACTCCATGATTTCAACAATTTCAGGTCTATATACAACAGGAATTGTCTTTAAAGCCTCGTAATTCAACGCAGGTCTTGTGCCACCGGTTGAGCGTCTAAAAGCTAACCTTTCGCCAATATCAGAATTTAAGAATGTTGCCAGTACTTTGCTTACCTCAGTGCTTTGCGTCTTTATGACAACCAAGTGCTGGTTAATGTTCCCCTCAAAGCTTGGTGGAGCAACCGCAGAGACAGCCATTCTTCCCACGCCAGTAATCTTAGTAATCAGGTTGCCTTCTTCTACCTGGCTTCTCTTAAGCATGTTGTTGTGCGTTTCTTGGTTGATGAATATACAGTTTTCGAGACTCAAGCCTGCACTGGTAACATTCTGCACCCTCAAAAACGGAATGCCGGATTCAGAATAGTACTTCTCGCTTTCATTCTTGTTTGGAGTAGCTCCGCCCGAAATGCCTAGTATGTAGTCCCCCAGCTTTCTATCAGTAATCCTTTTTACTTTATGCTCTAGTTGAACTAATTCAGGCTGATAAAAGAAGCAATCCAGTCTGCCTTCAATATCGTCATAGAATACCTTAAAGCACTTCATTCTAGCAGCCTAACAGCCCTTATAGTCCTTTTGATTTACCAAGAATGTTTGATACTCGGTATGAATCGTATCTAAATCATTAACAGGCTCTTTTCTACCAGTTGCGTCATAGCCAATGTGCTCAGCGATAGCCATGAAGATAGGGTAATTGTCTGGTCTTTCATTGAGGTCTTTCTTTCGCAAGAATACGAGGGAGCTTTTAACACCAGCTCCGAAATGGGTAAAGGCAAATTGAGGTAAAGAGACAATAGCTAGAATTTGAGTTCGTTCCATTATGAAGTCTCTCACGTATTGCAAAGAGCTATTGGTCAAGATACCGTCAGGTAAGACGATAGCTAGCTTGCCCGTTCCTGTCTTTAGGAATTTGAGGCATTGCTCAATAAATAGTATCTCCGTCTTCTGCGTCTTCCTATCTTTGCCTAAATTGTAATTCTTAAGATAAGGCTTTTCTGACTCTTTTGCTGTTGCTCCGAAGGGCGGGTTAGTCAGGACTAAATCGAAAGCATTCTCTTTGAACTTTGGGTGAATTCGGTTAATCTCGTTTACATCTACTAGACTGTCAACGCTAATAACGTTGGAATGACCATCATCGTGGAGAATCATGTTCATCTTGCATACCCTAGCAATCTGGTCGTTAATATCTATGCCGTACAAGTTTTCTCTGGCAAAGTCATACCACATTCTATAAGCTGAAATAGTGCCATCGCCATACTCTTTCTTGGCTTGCTCTCGTACTAAATCCATCGCATTAAGCAAGAAACCACCAGAGCCACAAGCAGGGTCTAATATCAGTTGGTTCGTTTGAGGATTCATCATCTTTACACAGAATCTAATCAGCTCTCTCGGCGTAAAGAACTGCCCCATTTTCCCCTTAAAGAAATCTTCCATGAACTTCTCGAAGGCAACCCCTTTTGCATCCAGGTCAGTCTCATTGAAGTTGATACTTTGCAAGTGTTCCACAACGGCGTAAACAATTTTCGGTTCCAACCTGATATCTTCCTTAAAGACCTCGGCATCCTTTTGTTTTGCTTCTTGGTAAATCTTATTTATCCGGTCAAATACTTCGTTTGCAGTCTCGTATGTTCCCACCTGGAACTTGTAGGGCTTTCCCGTTGAGGTAATGGTGCTTTCCGTTTCATCTTGAAGCTTGCAGAACAAAAGCTTTGAGATTTCATCAAAAGCAGTGGTAGGTGCTAGTTTACCCCCTTGCCATACGGTATCGTGAGCCTTCTGAAGCGTTCTGATAAGGTCTTCCTTCAAGACTACCTTAAGCTCTTTATCCTTTTCGCCCTTTATGAACCTGTATTTAGGGGTTTGACCATATTTGACAGGAATATCCGAGATTACGTTCTTTTCTCTTTCGCCTGGGGTAAAACCAGCCACATCGAAGACAGTCCTGGTTGTTCCGGCAATTACAGAGGCAAATTTTGCTCTTAGGCTGTTAGCATTACCGAATACCTGCTCTATTGCCTGCTTGAATTCTGCATCTGAAATCCCATCTTTCTTGCATTCCACTACAAGATACGGCTTTTTCAGTGTGTCATCTTCAAATATAACAATATCAGCCCTGTCTTCCGGTGTCCTTCTTGGAATGGTAACCTCAAGCCCGATTCTTTCTTGAGGATAGCGGTAGTCTTCAACCAGTTCAACGAAATAGGAAGCTCTTACCTTCTCTTCTGGATTCTTGAAGCTTACGGAGTACTCACGACTGCACTTATAGGTTATTCTTGACTCGTTATCGGAAAGGCTAATTATTCCTTTCTCGATTCCCCTCTTTACGTTCTCCATGAGAATAGAATCGCTATTATTCATTTTAGCTTCCTTTACTTGTTACCTTTTTGTTAGCTTCCATGAACTTGTTGAAGTCGGCTTCTCTTATCCTGTATTGTTTCTGCACCTGATAAGCTTCCAGTTTACCGGCTCGAATCCAGCGATAAACCGTCATATAAGCTACTTTCAGAATAGAGGCAATTTCTTGAGGTGTGTAATATTTCTCTTCCATAAATCTACCTTTTACATTGATTAACATTATTATACACCTTTTTTCTTAAAAGTCAATAAGCTTTAAGGGCTTGAATTCTTCTAGGCATTGCCGTAAGGTCATAAACACATCCTTACTTTGGGGATAGTTAAGAGACTGCATCTCTTTGTTTAGCCGATACCAGTTCGCCTTGCCGTATTTTCTCGTGATTTCCCTGAATTCTCGCACGCCCACTTGGTCTATAAGGACTCGTAAACCTAGCATCTGTATTGCCTTTTTAAGCCCTGCTTTTGGGTTATGGATTATGAAATCAGATAGGAAGTCTTTGGCGTCTTTGCAATCGTATGAGAGAATCAAAGGATAGCCCTTCTCTATCACACCCATATAGTGAAGAAGAACCTTTTGAGCTATGTCTTTTCTGAATAGGAATTGGAACGTAGGCTCTGTCTCAATGCCGATATTCTTCAAGACCTGCTTCAGCTTTTGCCTTTTGTTTAGCCTTACTTCCATTCTAAGGACTTCGAAGGGTTTGCTGATTTCCAGTTTTTCAAACAGCTTCATCTGGATAACGTTCTCAGTTTCTTCAGCACGTTTTTCGCTAATCTTCGCCTTGCTCAAGTCCTTCATCTTATCGTAGAAAGCTACCTCGAAAGAATTAGCCCGAAATTTCAGGCTGTGCCCTTCGTTCCGGAAGTCCGTTTGATTCAGGTCTAGCCGTTGGTTAAGGTTAATCCTAGACAGTCTCTCCAAATAGGTGTAGGGCGTCGTGTAGTCAACAAGGGGCACGTTCTTTGAGAAATGGATACTGGATATAGGGGCGCTCGATAAAATCGGCTCTGTCACGAGAACGCCCATGTCCCTGAGCTTTTCTCTTAGCCGTGAGACGACCAGGGGGAAATCGGCGTCTTCTAGCTCGTCAAAGTTATTGCCGAATAGGAGCTTGGGGATTGAAAACTCAACCTTTAGGGTAATCTCGAAGTTACGATGTCTATTGAGTCGCTTGGTAGCCGAAAGCCTGGGCTTATAGATGCCGGCTGCCAGTTCCCTAGAAGTCGGGTTCTGCTTGCAGATTAGATTCGCACGCCCGCCCAGCCGGTAATAGGAAGAGGAATATAGTCCCTCTGTGGAAGGGCTGAACTTATCATGTTCAACGATTGTGAAGCTATTCTCATTGAGGGTTAATACTATTGTGTCTATCATTGCCTTTATTCATTACATCTTCAAGTCGTTTTACTACTTCGTCTTCCACTGCTTCAGCGAATGCCTTTTTAATGGGATGGAAGACGTTTATATCCTTATTACCAGTTCGCTTGGTAGGATAGATTAGCCGGTAGCCCCCTTGAAGCCTTGTAGCGATACCAATAGAGCCTAAATATAGGCTGTCGTCCAAAACAAAGCTCGCGAAAGCTATGAGTCCATCCTTTGGCTTAATAGGGACTATTTGAACTTCGGTTATTCTTCCCATCCCGTTTTTGCCTCTGGTCAATTTGCATTAAAATTTCGAAAAACTTAGACAGCCTATCATTATCCCGTAGCTCTTCAGTTTCGCTACCGGACTCTCGGTAGGTTTGTTCGATTACAGTTTTCTTGCTTTTCGATTGCATCACAAATCTTCTTAAGAACCGTATATAAAATAAAAAAAGGAGAACCCAAAGCCCATTGGCTTCAAATACTCCTTTTTGTTTATCAGTAAGCTACTACTGATAATAAATGCAGAACACCACAAAGCCTAATAGTCTTTGTCAGGTGACAGAGCTCCTAAATTCAGGTGAGGCTCACTTTGACTGCCAGAGGCCGTGCCAGACTGAATTTGGGGAGATTTCTCTTGCCCGCCCTCAATCTTGTCGATGCTCTGTTTCGCCTTGGTGCATATCATCTGCCGGAACCTGAAGGAGTCCTCTTTACGGTTCTCTTTCGAGAACGATATGAGGAGTCTTTAGGCTTCGGAACAGCTCTGCATTTACCCTATTCAATTATTAATGTTCTACGGGGCACTGCCCCACTACTATTAGTATAGCACATTCTCTGCAAAAGCCAAAGCGTTTTATGTCCACTTTTTATGGTGTCAAGAAATTACTCTACGGAGTGAACCCCTGAGACTGGACACAATAGGTTAGGAACATTAGGAAGGTCTGGCAGGGTCAGGGTATAATCAACAGGAGAAAGGAGGCAAAGCGAAGAACACTACAAGCCAAGAGAGAGCATAACCACAAAGTGAGGGAGCTTGACAGGGGTAATTCAACCGGTTAAAGTGCTCATTATCAGGTTGTGCCATAAATGCTGACGACGTACATATACTAAGAACTAAATAGCTTGTCAATACCGTCAATAGCAAGGAATTTGAATATTTGTCATATTGAACTAAAGGTGATAAAATTCAAATGTAGATTAATACCATTTGTGCCACCCTAATTAATACGAATCTGAGTATTACAACCTATGTGGTATAATGGTTAATCATGTTGACACCAGAAAAACTAAGCATTAGACTGTATAATTGAATTCCTTAAAGGGTAAAAAAGTGATTGATTGGCAAGTAGAATCGCTTCGTCTTACGTTGTTCAGAGCCAAACCCATCGAAACGGTAATACCTCTTTGGGAAACTCTTACTGGAGAAAAACCAGAGAAGGTTGATTCTCAACCGAGAGCTAATATAATTATTGAGGAGGGTACCGTCGTTCTTGGGTCACTCACTCACATGTCTGACCCTTTAAGGATTAACTGGACCTTATCACCATCACAAGAACAACAACAGAAAACTGCCTCATTTCCTACTCTTGGTTCTTTATTCGAAACCAAAGGTCAGTTTTTTAAGATGATGAATGATTGGTTATCTTCAGATGCTGTACCAGAAACTAATAGGATAGCTCTAGGTTCAGTTTCCTTAATTGTCAATGACAATAAAGCATCAGCCTACAAGCAATTATCTACTCTTTTACATCATGTAACAATAGATATTGAAAATTCAACTGATTTCTTTTATCAAATCAACCGCCCAATACAATCAACTGTTGAACCAGGCCTTATTATTAACAGGCTTTCCAAATGGAGCGCAGTACGCGCTATGGGATTTGGATTGTTTGTTGGAGAGAAGTCGGAAGTAATTCAAGAAAAAAGAAGTTATTTTGCCAGTCGTTTGGAACTTGATATTAGTACCCATCAGTCTAACAAGAAAATATTCTCAAAAGAGAAACTAACTCTATTGCTTCAAGAGTTAAGTAAACTCGGAGACCAAATATCGACTGACGGAGATAAATAGTATGTTCACTACTGAACTTGAAGCTTCTACTCTTTATGAATATCAAGTAACTAATTTGCCTCAAATAAAGCATTGTGGGTACTGCTATTTTCTGTTTCAAGAGAATCCCCAAATAGCAACGCAAGTTAGTGGTATATTTTTGCCGAGTGAAATCCGTGGAAATTATTTGTATTCGTTCAATAGAGACGCAGAGAGCGCGACAGTATTTTCCGCCTCTGGTTTTGGTCAAAAATTTTTACCTGATGAATCAATCTGTGAACGAATTATGTTACTTGCCGGTAGATTCTATACAATACAAAGTCGTATACAAACGCATTCCTATCATGAAGTTTTCGATACAGTTTCTACCTATACCCCTCAAATATCAGCTAGTGACCTCCAAATAGAACAAAGTGCCATCAGCATTTTTGACGCTTACAGTAACGAAGAATTTGATACGGATATCGCATATGAGTTCACGAATGCTCTTGATGGACTGATTCGAGCTAACGGGAAACCTGCTGTCCGCATTATTAATAACCTAATCAGGAAACAAATCCTTGATGATGACATAATATCCGAAACACTAAAAGCATTAGGCAGAATAGAAGACCAAAATACTAAATATGAACGCTATGAGCTTCTCATAGACTCAATTAAAAATGAATCTGCAATTATTCGTGACGGAGCGGTTAGTGGGCTTTCATTCTTAGATGACAATAGGGCTTTACCTCAACTCCGTATGCTTTTTGAAACAGATACTGTTCCAATTTTGAGGAATAATATTAAAGTCGCAATTAAGGGGCTTGAAACATATTAATGAAATGCCTTACTTTCTACGTGCAATATATAGCAACATTAATTGGGAGAGAACACAATTTCCTTCGTGGCTTAAAGAAGGTGAGTTGCCTTCGTGTATTATCAGGGATTTAAGAGCGGATAACAATGCTCTCTCTTTGTGGGAGATTTCTGACGATAAGTCTAATTTGCTCGATATTGTCGCTGCCTTCGTTTCTTTACGTAAGGACATAAAATATGATTTTGATTATGCCCTGCTAAGTGCAAACTATCTTGATGAACTTAGCTTCACACACTCAAAAAAGCCTGCCAAAACAGCCTATCGTGATATGAACCATTATCATCGCAATGTTTCCAATCTGTCAATAAACAATGTTGTCTATTTTGCCCATTTACTCAGCAGACATGGTGAATTTGACCGAATGGGTTGGAAAGATATAGAAGCACGACTTAAGGAGGCCTACACAAGGGGGCAACTGGATTTAAAAAAGATGAAACCAGAATTAAAGCAACAGCTGGGAATATCTGAATAACAAAATCATACATCTAATATTGCTAACATTTTACCTGGACTCCTTTTCGGGGGGCAGGTCAATAGAGTATATGCAATGTATTTGCTTGATGGGATGACGTATCTATCGGTCTTATGCGGATAATTAGATGGTCAAGTTCGAGTAGTCGGCACGATAAGCCGCCACGTCCACGCTTTCGCCTTACAATAATACTTTATCTCCGAGCTAGCTTTGAGTAGACAATCGAGAACATCTAGCAGGTAAGAGGTTACATTAGATATACAAATCCGCTTTTGCTCTTCGTTAATTTGCTCTGGTATCTGATTTCGCCAAAAAATTATCAGTTCTACCGCAGAGGACGCTTGATAAAGTGCGTCGAAATAAGATGCGTGTAAGGGATACTTACTAAAAAAGCTATTAAAGCCAGTAGTCTCGTTCGTAATGTCTTTCACGAGCTCTTCAACTTGAGATATGAGTTTACTTAAATCATATTTTAATAATCTTCGTTCATACTCACGTTGGTATTCCTTTCGAACTTGATTTACTATGGTTTGATTCACTTTTTCAATCATTTTAGGTTGATTTGCGTCAAAATCTTTAATGTGATACCCGATTAATTCTAAGAAGCTTCTGGCTGACATAAATAGAAGAATAGACATTATCTCGAAGTCTTCTTTAATTTGCCTTGCGTATAGGCGCTTTGTATCGTGTGTAACCTTTCGTATCACGAGACGACCCGAAATAAGACCGCCGATAATACTTGCGCCTAAACCTATGATAATAATCCACAATAGACTCATAGCGTATAGTATTATACAGGTTTGACCTATAAATCATAAAGCCAGTGGGCTTATCAAGTTATTATTGATGAATAAACTTCCAACTATCCATATGCCAAACCGACCTGACGCAAAAGGAATAGTAACGTCCCTCGGTTCTGGTTCTCAATTTTTAAACTTTCCACCTTTCTGCACGCCTCGTGCTGTTTGGGGGTTTTTCAGAATTATTCATTGGGGGGAAGGTCAAGCATGGGTTATTGGAGACAAATTGAATACTTCAAACAATCGTTTTAACTCTACTAAGGTAAACTGGATTTCAAGCTTATAGTTGCGGAATAAGTCAACCAGGGGGAGCCAAGTCGTTTAATAGGTAGGACTTCTCGTTCAGAGGTTCTATCTTTTTCTATAGGAATGGGTTTTAGGCATGCCACCGCACCAGTAGCGATTTCCATTACAGTGATAAAATTCACCAACACAAAACGCCAGATTGTGCCAGTTAAGGAATCGAGAAAGCTGCCTACTTCCCCAGTGGTTTGGTAGCACAATGGACACAAAACTTGCTTTGGCATATAATTCCTTCAGGGTCAATTAGGCTTACAGGAGGAGGTCATGAAGGAGACGTTTGGAGATCAGGATAAGATTGCCACCACAGCTTCGTTGAGAGCTTTGCTCAAGCCCCGTTCCATAGCTGTTATCGGAGCTTCGCGACGACGGGGAACCATCGGTAATAAGCTTTTCCATAACATATTGCAACAGGACTTTAAGGGCGTTGTCTATCCGGTGAACCCAAATGCTGACGTAGTGGCATCCGTAAAGACATACCCCTCTGTTTTAGATATTCCGGGAGAAGTGGACCTGGCGGTGGTTATCGTCCCCGCAGAAACAGTCCACCAGGTGATGGAACAGTGCGGGCAGAAGGGTGTGCGAGGCGTTGTGGTAATATCAGCCGGCTTTGGAGAAAGTGGGGCTGAAGGGATAGAAAAGCAAGAAAGGATACTTAGTATAGCTCGCCGCTATGGAATGCGCCTGATAGGCCCCAACTGCATGGGGGTCATCAATACCGACCCAGAGGTCAATATGAATGCCACTTTCTCCCCAGTTTTTCCTCCTACCGGCAACATTGCTCTGGGTACTCAGAGCGGTGCCCTCGGAGTTGCTATTCTAGAATATGCGAAGAATTTGAATATTGGTCTCTCTAGTTTTGTCAGTATAGGAAACAGGGCTGATGTATCCAGCAACGACCTGTTGCGATACTGGGAGGAAGACCCAGCTACTGATCTTATCCTCCTTTACCTTGAATCTTTCGGCAACCCCGGAAAGTTTGCTCGCATAGCCCAGAGCATAACGCCTACCAAGCCAATTGTAGCCGTAAAAAGCGGACGCACTCTGGCGGGCTCCAGGGCGGCTGCATCTCATACGGGAGCACTAGCTACTGCTGAGGTGGCTTCCGAAGCACTGTTTACGCGGACTGGGATAATCCGGGTAGACACGTTGGAGGAGCTATTTGACGTAGCCAACCTGCTGTCCCATCAACCCATACCTTCGGGAAGAAGAGTGGCTATACTTACCAATGGTGGTGGCCCAGGAATTTTAACTGCTGACGCCTGTGCTGCTAGAGGCCTTGAATTGCCGTCTCTTTCGGGGAAGACCTATTCAGGGCTGAAGAATTTCCTGCAACCTCGTGCCAGTCTTACTAACCCCATCGACATGACTGCTGAAGCTACTGCCGACCAGTATAGCCAGGCACTGGAACTTGTGGCACAAGATGATTGTATAGACATTATGATTGTCATTTTTATCCCGCCGATACGTACACAGCTGGAATTGGTAGCTGGTGCCATCCAGAAGGTAGCTCCGGAGTTTCGCCGACGAGGTAAGGTCCTGGTGGCTTCATTTATGGGCTCGCGCAGCGCCTCCATCCAACTGGGCTCCGAAGAAGAGTATTGCGTTCCCTCTTTTGCTTTCCCTGAAGCTACAGCCACGGCCGTCGCCAAGGCTTGCGAATACAATGACTGGCTAAGGAGACCAAAGGGGATAATTCCAGAGATAGTGAGCACCGATAGAAAGAAGGCTGAGCAGGTAGTCGCCAGGGCTTTAGAGAGGAGCCCAGCTCGACCCTTGTGGCTAGATGCTATTTCTGTCACTGAGCTTCTTGACTGCTATGGAATTCGCTTGGTGCAGTCGAAGTCAGTGGCGACTACCGAAGAGGCTGTCCAGGCAGCTGAAGAAATCGGCTTCCCCGTGGCTGTGAAGCTGCTCTCAGACACAATAGCCCATAAAACAGAAGTTGGAGGCGTAATTCTTGACCTTCGCTCGCAGAGAGAAGTAGAACAGGCATTTAGGCAAATCAAGAAGCGACTGACCCTTATCGGGAGAGAAAAAGAGATGCAAGGCGTCACTGTTCAACAAATGATACGTGGGGGGACCGAGGTAATTGTTGGTGTAACTCAGGACCCCTCTTTTGTGCCACTGATTATGTTCGGTATGGGTGGGACACAGGCCGAGTTATTTAAAGACGTCACCTTCCGCATTCATCCGCTGACTGACGTTGATGCTTATGAGATGGTCCGCTCAGTCAAGACTTATCAACTTCTTGAGGGCTGGCGGGGATCGAAGCCCTGTGATATAAAGGCCCTTGAGGGACTCTTGCTAAGGGTCTCAGCAATGGTGGCAGACTTACCACAAATAGCGGACCTGGACCTCAATCCAGTGAAGGCACTAGAGCAAGATAAAGGGTATGTGGTAGTCGATGCCCGGGTCATGCTCTCTTAACCCTGCTGTTGGCACTCTTTCCTGATTGTGTGATGGGGTACCTGCGAGGGAAGTGCCCAATCGCTTTTCAGAAGTTCCTCCAGGGCGAGCTTAACAGAACGTAAAAACCATCTTGGAAGTTCTATCTATTAAATGGCTCGGGGAGCCAATTTCACTCCTGGGGATATTTCCGTTTAGACATTAAATAGGAAGGTAATTATATCGCCGTCCTGAACTATGTAGTTCTTGCCCTCCAGCCGGAGAAGCCCTTTCTTGCGAGCTTCAGATAGGCTAGTACACTTCATCAGGTCATCGTAGCTAATTACCTCTGCCCGAATGAAGCCCCTTTCCATATCGGAGTGGATTTTACCCGCAGCCTTAAGAGCACTGGTTCCATTTTGAACAGACCAAGCCTTAATTTCATCTGAGGCTATAGTGAAGAACGAGATTAGCCCTAATAGTTCGTAGGATAATTTAATAGTGCGGTCAAGGCCGGATTCTGTTATACCGAATTCAGCGCGAAATCTCTCAGCAGCAATCTCATCCAGTTGAGCCAGCTCCATTTCTAGCTTGCCACAGAGGGCAATAACACCGTATTTCGGTCGTGAATAATGTGTCTTCAGTTCCGCCTCTAAAGATACTGCCTGAGATAGCTGTTCCTCTCCAATATTGACCACTATTAACAGTGGCTTAGCGGTGAGGAACTGGTAATTAGCAATTGTTCTAGCTTCGTCAGTAGTTAGCTCTAGCCCCCTGAGGGGTAGCTCTTTTTCCAAATTAGCCTTAACCTTGGTTAGCAATTCTTGCTCTCGGAGAAGACTTTGGTGCTCAAGCTGTTTCTCCCCTTTTAAGGCTACTTCTATCCTCTCCAGTCTTCGCTCTAGTAACGCCAGGTCGGAGAAGGCAAGTTCCAAATCTATAGTGGCAATATCCCGCTCCACATCCAGGCTACCTTCAATATGGGGTATGCTTTCATCAACAAAGGCTCGGACAACATTAATAAGACTATCTGTGTTGCTAAGCTGGGCCAGGAATTGGCTGCTTATAGCCTTGTCCTTGACCAGACCCTTAACTGAAGCCCCGATATCAAGGTACCTTACCTCAGCTGAGACCACCCTCTTAGGGTGAAGCATATCGGCTAGTATTTTAAGACGGGGCTCTGGAACCCTGGCTATTCCAACATGCGGGGTTAAGCCTTTTTGAGCATAGCTTCCGGTCTCAACTTTACCCCCGGTTAAAGCATTGAAGATGGTCGTCCTGCCGCTTTTAGCTAGCCCTATAATGCCAATATCAACACTCATTGGCTTAACCACACACCCTGTTATTAACGGCTCGACTTTATTATTCTTCTGGCCTGCTTAAGGGCGAGGTCTCTTTCATCAACAATCAACTTTTCGTTAGCGACTAAATCGAGTAAGGCTAGAAGTGCCTCATGGCTGCCCATATTACCTATCAGTTCAATAGATTTAGTCCTCAGCTCACCAGCAAGTTGTAGGTCGGTGGCAATAGCAGTTAGCTTCTTTAGTTCATTTGGTTGCTCTGACATTATACCTCTCCTATTAGCCCTGTAATGCCGTCGGGCAAGGCATTATTCGCCTTCATTTTACTCTTTATATCTCTATTCTTCAATAAAAGTATTCATTAATGTGATAAAATGAGGGAGACCGATAAATAGGGGGAACCAGACCTTGTTGTATATACTGTCAGGACAGGATGATTTTTCCCTTGGTGAGTCGCTGGAGGAGATAAAAAGAGGTATGGGCGACCAGGCACTTTTAGCGGCTAATACCACTGTACTTGATGGTCAGCAGGTGACCCTGGACCAATTAAAAGCTGTTTGTGAGACGGTGCCTTTTCTGTCGGAAAGGCGATTGGTTATCGTTAACGGGCTGTTGGGACGTTTTGAGCCCAAAGGTAAATCCGGTGGTCAAAAGAAAATTACACCGGCAAACCAGCAAAACGAGTATAAATTATTAGTCGACGGCATTAGCCAGATACCCGATAGCACCATATTAGTATTAATAGATGGTAGACTGGTCAGCAAAAATCCTCTCCTGAGGGCACTTTCAACTAGGGCAGAGGTAAGGACATTCCCTCTGCTGAGAAACACTGAGCTTCGCCAATGGATTCGAAGGCGCGTGCTGAAGGAAGGCGGCAGTATATCCCCGGGGGCAGTAAACCAGCTGGTTAAGCTCGTAGGCGGCAATCTATGGATTATGAGCAGTGAAATTAACAAGCTTGTCCTGTTCACCTCAGGTCGCCGTATTGAGGAAGAGGATGTTACGAGGGTAGTAAGCTATACCCATCAAGTTAATGTTTTTGCTATGGTTGATGCTATCCTTGAGTTCAAGGCTGGGATAGCTGAGCAGTCTCTCCAGCAGTTACTGGAGAGGGGAGCTGCCCCCGCCTATCTTCTGGCTATGCTATTACGCCAGATTGAGATGATGGTCCGGGCAAAGGAGCTAAGGAGCCAGGGGAAACCTGAAGTAGAGATTCAGAATAAGTTGGGTTTGACCTCAGACTTTGTCTTGCGTAAGACATTAGAGCAAGCTGGTAGGTACTCTTTAGCGCGGATTAAGGAAGCATATCATAGACTTTTGGAAACTGACCTGTCTATTAAGACCGGGAAATATAGCGGTGAGCTTGCTCTCAATATTCTGATTGCTGAGCTATGCCAGCGGCGTAAGGTATAGCCGCTTCTTCAAGTTTAGAGCGAATCGGGAGGCAAAATGGCAGTAAGCCAAAACTGTAGCCATGCCCGAGCCCCCTTTTGACAGTTAGTGTGACTTCGACTAAAATCGTATAGTAATTATTTTTGACCGATGGTGAGCAACAATTGACTGGCGATGAAATTAGGGCGGCATTTTTGAGCTTCTTTGAGGGGAAAGGGCATAAAATTATTCCTGGCTCCTCTTTAATACCCCGGGGTGACCCTACTCTACTGCTTACTAGTGCCGGTATGGTGCAGTTTAAGCCTTACTTTTTAGGCGAGACGCCACCACCTAGTCCCCGTTTAGCCTCATGCCAGAAGTGCTTTCGGGTTACTGATATTGAATCGGTAGGTGACCCCGGCCACCTCACCTTCTTTGAGATGCTGGGTAATTTCAGTGTCGGTGACTATTTTAAGCAGGAAGCCATTAACTGGGCCTGGGAATTTGCAACTCAACGCTTACGGCTCCCGCCACAGAGGCTCTGGATAACTATTTTTCTTGACGATGAAGAATCTTTTGGCTACTGGCGGGAAATAGGTGTGCCTGAGCCTAGGATACTGAGATTTGGTGAGGAGGACAACTTCTGGGGACCAGCCGGTGATTCCGGACCCTGCGGACCTTGCAGTGAAATTCACTATGACTTTGGTGAGGAGTTTGGCTGTGGCAAGGCTTCTTGCGGTCCAAATTGCGATTGTGGTCGCTTTTCCGAGATTTGGAACCTGGTGTTTACCCAGTATAACCAGGATAAGGAAGGGCACCGCACCCCACTGCCCAAGCCTAATATTGATACCGGTATGGGCTTGGAAAGGACGGCGGCTGTAGTCCAGGGCAAAACCTCGGTCTATGAAACTGACTTCTTTGTTCCTTTACTGGGATGTATATCTGGGCTGGCCGGAATTAAATATGGCGCTGATAAAGATACTGATAATACTATGCGGATAATAGCTGAGCATAGTCGGGGAATTGCCTTCCTTATCGCTGACGGAGTAATCCCCGGTAACGAGGGGCGGGGCTATGTCCTGCGTCGGCTACTGCGCCGCACCGCACTCCTTAGCCGCAGATTGGGGGTGGACAAGCCGTTCCTGCTGGAATCGGCTAAGACTACTATCCAGCAGATGGGGCATATTTACCCTGAAATAGTGCCAAAACGGGACTTCATCATTAAGGTCATTGAGGCTGAGGAAGCCAGGTTCAAGGAGACACTTAGCACCGGGCTTGAATTGTTGGATGGCACTATAGACGAACTGGCCAGCAAGGGAGAAAGCAAAATCTCGGGTGAGAAGGCTTTTAAGCTATACGACACCTACGGCTTTCCTGTGGAGCTAACCACCGAGATTGCCACCGAGCGCGGTTTTTCAGTTGATTTAGCCGGCTTTGAGCAGGAAATGGCGAAGCAGCGGGAGAGAGCAAGAGCAGCCCGGGTAGTGACTGGAAAAGCCACCTTGCGTGGGAGAGGAACACTGAGAGCCAGGGCAACGGTACATAAACACCTTTTTGTTGGTCATCATAGGCTCAAACATAAATCCAAGATTGTTGACCTCTTGATTGAGAATGAATCTGTGGAGACAGTATCGGAGGGGCAGGAGGTAAGCGTTATATTGGAGTCCACCCCGTTCTATGGCGAGATGGGGGGGCAGGTAGGCGATACCGGTGAGATACGGAGCTCGTCGGGGAAATTTCAGGTTACCAATACTGTTCGGGTTCCACCGGACATTGCTGTCCACCAGGGGCATGTTACCGAGGGCAGTCTAACGGTAGGGGATAAAGTAGAGGCTATAGTGGATAAAGAACGGCGGCTTGATATTGCTCGTAACCATACCGCTACCCATTTACTCCAGTTGGCTCTGCGGCAGGTATTGGGCGAGCATGTTGAGCAAAGGGGTTCACTGGTAGCCCCCGACCGGTTTAGATTTGACTTCTCTCACTTAGTGGCACTGATGCCAGAGGCGATAGAGGAGGTTAACCATATCGTCAACGATAAAATTCGCCAGAACCTGAAGGTCTATAGTGAAGATATTCCATATAAGCAGGCTATAGAGGAAGGGGCTATAGCCCTGTTTGGTGAAAAGTATGGTGATGTAGTTCGAGTAGTGAAAATTGGCGAACCGGTTATTAGTGCTGAGCTATGTGGCGGTACCCATGTCGCCTCAACCGGGGAGATAGGCTTCTTTCACATCATTAGTGAGAGTAGCATTGGTACTGGGTTGCGCCGCATTGAAGCCGTCACTGGTAGGGGGGCGGAGGAATTTATTAATCGGCAATCTTCCAGTTTAGATAAGATTGCTCAATTTATAGGTGCCTCACCAGATAAGGTCCAGGACAAGGTATCTAGTCTAGTTACTGAACTGGGTAAGGAACGCCGACGGGCTCTGGCTCTGGAAAGGGAGCTGTCCCAGAAAATAGCCACATCCTTATTAGGTCAGACAGAGGTGGTCAAGGGGATAACCGTGCTCGCCGCCAGGGTGCCATCCTCTCGACTGGAGGCGCTGCGAGAAATGAGCGACCTGCTCAGGGAACAGCTAAAAAGTGTGGTTATAGTCCTGGGCACAGTTTATGATAATAAGCCGGTTTTCTTGGCTGCGGTAACCCCTGATTTAGTTGCTAGGGGCTATCATGCTGGCGAAATAGTTAAGCAAGTGGCAATGGTCACCGGTGGCAGTGGTGGTGGCAAAGCCCGATTTGCCCAGGCGGGGGGCAAGTATAAAGGCAAGTTAGATGAAGCCTTGAGTCTGGTGAAAGACTTGATATCACGCGGAGGTAAACACAACGCGTAGCCTGGGACTTGATATCGGAGATAAAAGAATTGGCGTAGCTCTCAGCGACCCCCAGGGCATGCTGGCTAGCCCGCTTACCATTATCACTTGTAAAAATGAGACAGCGGATATTGAGGCTATTATTAACCTTATTAGCCAGCATCAGGTCGAGCGAGTTGTAGTTGGTTTGCCCCGCTCTATGGACGGTAGTCTGGGTAAGCAAGCCGAAAAGGTAAAAGCTTTTGTCCAGAAACTATGTAGCCAAACCCAGGTTCCGGTAGAGTTTAGGGACGAGCGCTTATCAACAGTATTAGCCAGGCGTTTGATGCAAGCGGCTAGTGGCAAGAAACCCAGAAAGAAAGCTCGGTATGATGCGATAGCGGCAGCAATTATTCTGCAAGGTTATCTGGATGAGGGGCGCTTCTTGCCTTGAAATAATCCCGGTTCGCGGTAAGCATATCCCTAACTCTTGGAACTTTGAGACTTTCGCCTTCTCAGCCCAATCAACACTGCTACCAGAGCAATAACTATTCCTATACCAACCCAAATTGACATGCCTATTTGCCTCCTACCTTCAAGTTTGGCGTTAATTCCTGGCGATGGCGTAACACCCTGGACTTATCGCCATAGAACATTAACTCCTATTCTTTAGCTCAAGCTAACCATATTTAGATTAACTTCTCCCAGCTGTATTGACAATCCCTCATTAGTACGAGGCATTTTGTATGACTTTAGTACTATAAATGCGATGATTTAGGGTGTAGGTGTTGGGATACTTTGGGATATTGACAATGTCCTGAAAGACGACTAAAGTCAAGTCCAACCAACTAGGTTTACAAGGCTGGTTATTTGGGCTAAAATAGATATGATTTGGGCGGTTAGCTCAGTGGTTAGAGCGCTTGCTTCACACGCAAGAGGTCACTGGTTCAAGTCCAGTATCGCCCACCATGCCGAAGTGGCGGAATGGCAGACGCGCTACGTTCAGGACGTAGTGCCCGTAAGGGTGTGGGAGTTCAAATCTCCCCTTCGGCACCACTATTAGTCTGGCGCTTGTAGCTCAGTAGGATAGAGCGCAGCCCTGCGGAGGCTGAGGTCGTGGGTTCGAGACCCGCCAAGCGCGCCACTTGTGGGCGGTTAGCTCAGATGGTTAGAGCGTCTGTTTTACACACAGGAGGTCAGAGGTTCAAGTCCTCTACTGCCCACCACCCGACTAATAGCGCCCCTTTCCTACCTAACTGCACTTTCCTAATTACACCTTCTAGCGGTTTGTGCAATCTCACAGAATACAGCAAAGGCATAATCTCTCTGGTGGTATTCGCATAGTCAGGAGGAACGGCTCCCTACTCATACCTGAGCGCTTCGATAGGATTGAGGCGGGCAGCACGCCGTGCCGGTAAGAATCCAAAAAGTAAACCGATACCAACGGACACCGCAAGAGCCAGGATTATGATATCAGAGGATACCACAGTAGTTATCGTCCCCCCCATTATCCCCATGCTGGAAATAAGCTTTGAGGCCCCCCACCCAACGGCAGCCCCAATAAGGCCGCCGGCAAACGATAGGAAAGCCGACTCGGTAAGGAATTGAGTCCATATATCACGCTCTCTGGCTCCCAGCGCCTTGCGGATACCTATCTCCCGGGTTCTCTCGACGACCGAGACCAGCATGATATTCATCACCCCAATACCCCCCACCAGCAATGAGATGCCAGCGATGGCACCCAAAAAGAGGGTCAGTGTGCCTGTCATTTCGGACACAGTACTGGCTAGTTCCTCCATAGAGCGTACGGTGAAATCGTCCTCCACACCCGAACCAAGCTGGTGCCGCGAGCGAAGCAATGAGGTGACTTCACTAACAACATAATCCGCCTGCTCCTGGTCGCTAACCGTTAGCGCTATTGAACTAACCAGGTGCTCACCGGTACTGCTTCGTTGTTGAGTAACTGTTTGCTGGAGAGTGGTCAACGGAATTAGAATGGCATCATCGGTTGATCCCATCATGGATGCTCCTTTACTTTCCAGGACGCCCATAACTCGGACAATATTATTACCCATTCTTATCTGCTGCCCTACGGGGTCAACACCGCTGAAAAGCTCATCTTTCACGTTGGCACCGATGACGGCTACCTTCGCCCCACTCTGATAATTATATTGGGAGATGAAAGCTCCCTCGGTTATCTCCAAATTATATACCTCCTGATACTCGGGAGTTACCCCGATAACCTGGGCATTCATATTCTCACTACCGAAGACTAACTGCTGGTTCGCTGAAGAATAAGGTGCCACTGAACTTACGTAAGGAACCTGTTCTGATATTGCTGTCGCGTCTTCCGAAGTAAGGGTGGCAGCACTACTAGCACTACCCCTGACCCCCCATTGCGTAGCCGCACCGGGCATGATAGTAACAAGGTTTGAGCCAAGAGATTCAATTTGGGATATGATTTGTGCCTGCACACCCCTGCCAATAGACATCAGGGCAATTACAGCGGCTACGCCAATAACGAGGCCCAAGATGGTCAGCGAGCTGCGTAGCTTATGCGTCCTCACCCCTACCCAGGCGTTAGCCAGAGGCTCGAGCAACCTCTTCATAATTCTTCCTCCCTGACTATCTGGCCGTCCTTGAGATGTATGACACGCTGGCAATGATGAGCAATATCAGCTTCGTGGGTAATCATGACCAGGGTAT
>DAOUFA010000079.1:0-1764 GCA_034430355.1 Dehalococcoidales bacterium | reverse complement strand
CTATCATTGACCAACTCACCCAGTTACGGATGGTATCGGCGATGGCAATTACGATATGTAGAATACCAAAGGTGACTAGAGACTGCATGGCGTGGAAGCGAACCAACTTGTTCTTGCGTTCTATGATGAGAAAGATTATCCCGGTTACCCAGACACCGAGATAGCATAACAGCCCGGCAACATTAGGTTTTAGGCTCGTACTCGACCCCGTCTCTTTGGCCGCTTCTACCTTTGCCTCGGATTCAAGTCGTGCCTTCTCCTCCTCGTAGATTCTCCTTCTTTCTTCTGGTGATAATTTCATTTCCAAGCCCTTCTTTCAATAATTGTACCACGCCGGCTATGACCTTGGGCAAGACTATGTCACCTCGTCCATCCACCCCTTGACCAACTCCACCTCACCCTGCTTGGTGGTTACTTTTCCATCCAGTCTGGCTTCGTGGAGTAGGTTTAATATCTCTTTAATCTGGAGCCCGGAGGTTATGCCCATTCTTATCAGGTCGTCGCCGGTAAGGGCTGGCTTGACATAATGAAGGGTGTGGAGGAAGGTTTCCATATGCCGGCGGGCTATGGCTGAGCTGGTGGCTAAACAATTGGCAATGATGGCTGATTGAGAATACCCCTGAAGTAGACGATAGATATGGCTGTGTCTAAGCTCAGGGTAAGCCAGCGTCTTGAGTCTGGTTTTGATAGAAGCACCATCTCGTAATATCTGGGCTACCGACTTAGATAATCTAAGGTATGCCGTCAGTTGCTCTATCTCTACGTCAGTCAGGTGGTAAGCCAGCAGGGCTAGGTAGAGCTCAACTGGTGGCGAGTTAGGCAAGCTTAGCTGCCGGGTCTGGTCAAACTTCTCCGCCAGCCAGCCATTGCCTTTTAGTGATGGATGTAATTTGACTAACACTCCTAGCTCTTCAGCCCGGCGTATAACTTGCTCCGGGCGTTCCTCCTGTAATACACATTCCAGCTCATAGCGTATTCGGTCGCCGCTAATGGCATCCAGCATAGGTATATCTCGTTTAAGTAGCTGGAGGGTAGTCTCTTCAAGTTGGAAGTCTAGCCGCTGCTCATAACGCAGACCACGCCAGATACGGGTGGCATCATCGGTAAAACTTTTTGGGTGGAGGATGCGGACAAGTTTATGCTCAAGGTCATTCCTGCCTTCATACCGGTCAATCAGTTCGCCGTAGCGGCTGGAGCTGAGATAAATAGCCAGGGTGTTGATGGTGAAATCACGACGCGAAAGGTCGCTCTCAATAGAGCTGGGCTTTACCCTCGGTAAGGCTCCGGGCTTGGTATAGGTCTCTGAGCGGGCGGTAGCTAAATCAACACTCCATTTACTCCACTGGAGTTTAGCCGTATTGAACTGGGGATAAGTGGTAATTTTCCCCCGGTTAATCTCGGCTAACTGCTGTGCCAGCTCTATGGCATTACCTTCTACCACCAGGTCAAGGTCAAGGTTGGTTCGTCGCAGGAGCAGGTCACGGACCACCCCGCCGACAAGGTACAGGTTTTGCCCTTGGCTAGCCGCTACCCCACCGGCTACTTGCATAAAATTAACCAGCTCAGCCGGTAGCTGCTTTTTGATTTCACTGGCTAGATTAGTAATTTCAACCATCTTCCGAATTATAGCACAGGTTACTACTGAGTTCATTTTAACCGGCATAGCCCAATTGTTACAGATTGTTTTGAAACCTATCCCCCTGTCCCCCTTCCCTTATTAAGGGAAGGGGGAGTGTAAGTAAGAGAGGGGCAAAGCCCCTCTCT
>DAOUFA010000078.1:0-8727 GCA_034430355.1 Dehalococcoidales bacterium | reverse complement strand
GGGTCTTCAGGTAGATTCGCTTGAGGTTTGTCTGGTGGAAAATATAATTGACCAGGGTGGTTACGGCATCACTACCGTAGCCCTTATCCCAGTAGTCACGGTCGCCAATCATAATCCCCAGCTCGGCTTCGCCCTTGGTGTTATTAATATCGTAATATACGCAGTTACCAATATGCTTACCGTCCAGGGTTTCTACAGCAAAGGGGCGTCTGGTTGGGGAGGGGTAGCGCAGGGCACTAGCGTAGTCTGATAGATACTGGGGGAAGTTAATAGTTAGTGGTGGAGTAGCGTCAAGCTGAGCTAGTTCAAGGTCGGTTCGCCAGGTGTAGTCGTCCAGGGCATCGGCGGCTCTTTTGTCACGAAGCTTAATCTTGGTGCTAGTAATCATATGCGCCTCAAGCCTTAAACTCAGAACGGTTCCTCCCCTACTTCTAACTTGTGCAGAGCTTGCTCCGCTGCCTGCTGGATTGCCTCGCTGGAGTCATCCAGGCATTGTTCCAAACAATTTTTGGCCTCAGTGCCACCTATCTTACCCAGTGCCCGGATAGCCGCCAGTTGGAGCTCAATATCGAGGTCATCGACCAGCTTTATCAGCCGGGGTGCTGCTTCTTCCTCGCCTAATTCACCGCAAGCCCCGGCTGCCTCATAGCGTATCTCAGTATCAGCACTACCCAGTTCCTTGAGCAATATAGGTAGCCAGGAAGGGTTGCAGCTCTTACCCATAGCGTAGATAGAGCTGACTCTAAGTTTGGCATTATGACTTTGGTAGGCTTCCGTAATAGCTCTCTCCACCTGAGGCAGGCTTATCGGGGACGCTGCCTCCAGGGCACGGCGTTTGACCACTATAGGCTTGCTTTTATCACCAATGGCGGTGAGTAAAGCCTGGCAGACTTTGGATACATGACAGGAGCGTAGCTTTTTATGCTCGGCTAACATAATGAATTTGCCCAGTGCCGTAGCGGCGGCTGCCTGGACTTTCTCTGAGCTATCTTGCCCCAGTAGATTAATCAGGGGGTTAATCAGAGATGGCTCCTCATTCTCCCACAGACCTTCAATAGCCTTGCTTCGCACCTCAGCGTCCTGGTCTCCCAGACAATTTTTGAAGATGCTATCAAAGTTAAGCTCAAAGTCATTCTCTGCCAGCTCAACCAGCCGGGATACAACCTGCCGCCGCCGTTTTGGCTCAATTGTTGCCCATACCCGTTTCAGAAACCCCAGCTCTTCCGGGTTTAGATTTGATAGCTTAGCCAGCTTTGAACTGGATAACGGCTTGCTACTGTTACCCAGGTCAGCAATAGTCCCCTCAATAGGCGATGGCATCATGGACTCCTTAGTTTTATTCCTCTGGCTCCTCTTCTCCGTGTTCCCAGATAGGCTCAGTAAAGTAGTCTATATACTCTCCCATAGCCTCAGCCGCTGCCTGCTTCATCCTTTCTTTGGCTTCTCCAGCTAGCTGTACCAGCTCAGCTAGGTCAATCTCAATATCTAGCATTGTCGTCAGAGCCTTAAGTATAGCCAGGGCAGCCATTGGGTTCTGTATCCTGGTGGCATACGCCGGCACCTCACCCAGTAGGCAAGCACCCTCAACACCCTTCTCTTTGGCTACGCCGAGCAGTAATCCATTCAACCCGGCAATGTGCAGGTTACCTTTTCGCACTAAATTATATCTTTTGAGGTCTTCAGTCACTTGCTGGCTGGTGGCTACCCCCCAGACCGCGGGCTGCTCGGTATGGTGAATACGACTCAGAGCTGCGGCACAAGTATACACCCGTTTAATCCCAAAGTTTAGTCCGACATCAAGGACACAATTAGCTAACTCATATCCTTTGGCGGCTGGTTGGTCCTCACCGATGAATAGTATTATATCGCTTCCCCCCTCATTGTTTTTCCAGTAGTAGAATCTGCTCCGTGGGAACTGTGGTGCCTCGACCACGTTGTCTATAACTATTACTCCAATGGGGTCAAAGAAATGAGGAGCCTCAACCTCCCCCAGTCTCTTAAAGACAAGCTTTCTTTCCAGATATGTAGCCACGATAATGGCTACGTTGCCGATACCCGGCCAGGCAGCCAGCATAACTGGCGAGTTAAGCTTTGGCTTAGCGTATAGCTTGACCAATTTACTCATTTCGTTATGCCCCTCTTTGTTATGCTTCTCTTTGTTACTGAGACTGTTTAGTTGTCATTGCGAGCGAAGCAATCTCACTATTGCTTTCAGAGATTGCTTCGGCACTTCGTGCCTCGCAATGACGGTTTGAGTTGCTAAACGGTCTCTTACTTTTTATCTAGGTTACTTTTTATTTAGGTAACCCCATCCCCTTTATCCCCTTCCCCTTATCAAGGGGAAGGGGAATTGGTTTGTAAGAGAGGCGAAGCCTCTCTTTGACTCTCCTTAGTATTTATTCCTTTTAGGGAGAGGAAAGTGATTTCTAGAGGGGCTTCGCCCCTCTTAAACTCCCCTCGGTAAAGGCCTACTTAGCAGCTACTGACAGGTTGGGGTAGTAAAGGGGTGGTGTCTGGATAAAGCCACCCACCCATTTAGTCTCACTGCCAATAGCTATAATCTGTTTAAGCAGCTGGTAGATATTTCCTGAAACTATGGTATTTTTGACCCTGCCTATTATTTTACCATTTTCTACCTTATAACCTAAAAGAACATTACCACTGAAATCACCGCCTAAGATGTTGCCCTGTTCGGCACCCATAAGCTGCTCAATAACCAGCCCTTCCTTGATATCGTTTACCATTTCATCAAAGGTAGTGTCGCCCGGTTTAATAATAAAGGCACTGGGTGAGGGGGTAGGCAGTCCACCACCGCTTCTAGTGCCGTTACCAGTGCTCCGGGTATGAGCCAGGGCTGCCGTTTGTAAGTCATAAAGGAAGTTGGTTACTCTTCCCTGTTCAATAAGGGGAGTGCGTTGACTGGGTATGCCCTCATCATCGCAGGGGCGACTTTCGGGACGATAGGCGATAGTAGAGTCGTCCCACAGCCATAGCTTTTCATCAAATACCGGCTGACCAAGTCTATTACCTATAGGTGAAGCCCCCTCCAGAACTATTTTGCCGTTGAAAGCTGCCATCAGGGGTAGGATTAAGGCGCTGGCTACCCCACGAGGGGTAAAGATTACCGGCAGTGGCTTGCTTGATACCGAGGCTCGGTTTTTGGCTAGCTCAAGCTGCTGGAGCACTACCTCAGTTACAGCCTTGGTCTCGGTTAGGGGATGACAGGAGCTTTCACTTTCACCAACAAAGAGCATATCGGTATCACGAATCAGATGACCTTCAATACCTAGACCGAAGACGCTTTGCCTGTAATTTGCCTGCCCACCACGAGAATTTATGATATGGACTGATATTATTTCTTTACTCACTCCGGCCTCACATACAATATCCGGGGTATGACCCCTAACCGTGGCGATGAGTTCCTGGCCAAGCTTAACCATTTCCTCTATGGATACTGACTCTACCTCAGGGTCAAAGACTTCAATCTCGGGGTAGCGGGTCAGGGAAGGCAGCTCAAATTTAGCTATCGTGCCAAACTGGGCTGTTTCTACCGCCGCATTGACCAGGTTCTGACTATCGCCGAGCTCGGTAGTAGTGGCATAGCCCGTCTTACCGTCCCTGATAATACGCAGTGCCACACAGCTACTCTGCTTACTTTGAATATGCTTCAGGCGGTTAGCTTCGAATTGGACTGGGGTTTCCTCTGAGGAGACTATGAAGACCTCGGCTTCCTCAGCTACCCTTTTAGCTTGAGCCAGGATTTGTTCCACTTATCTGCCTCCAACCAAGCAGTGGCGAATTCTAATGTGAGGGCTACCATTGGCCACGGGAAGGGGCACCTGCTCCCCCTTACCACAGCCACCACCCTGGTTCATCTTCAGGTCGTTACCAATACCATCTATGTTCATTAGGGTGGTGAACACGTTACCGGTAAGCACTACCGCTCTTAACGGCTCGGCGAGTTTGCCGTGGCGTATCATATGGGCTTCACCGGCAGAGAAGGTGAACATCTCCATACTGGTGGTGCCACCATACCAGTTTTTAACATATATCCCTTCCTTGATGTCACCTATTAACTCCTCAAAAGAAGCTGACCTAGGTTCAATGTAGGTGTTAGTCATACGGACAATAGGTGGGTAGTGATAGTTAATGGCTCGAGCATTACCTGTTGGCTTCTCTTTCATCTTGGCGGCGGTTTCTCGGGAATGAAGCCTGCCGACTAATTTGCCCTCCCTGATAAGGTAGGTTTTAGTGGCTGGTACTCCTTCATCGTCATACTTATAGCTGCCGCGCAGCCCGGGCATGGTGGCATTATCAACGATATTAAGCTGGCTACCGCCAAATTTTCTGCCTAGAGTCATAATTTCACGCAAGCGGTCGTTTTCATAAACAAAGTCAGACTCTGATAGATGCCCAAAGGCTTCATGGGCAAAGACCCCGGCCAGGACCGGGTCTAACACTACGGTATACTCCCCCCCCTTTACCTGTGGCGCTGATAATAATTCTACAGCGTGCCGTGCCATCTGCTCTACTGGCTGGTGGAGACCTTGTATTAAGCTAAAATCACCCCGGCTGCCCAGACTCAATACTGCCTGTTGCACCTCGTGGTCGGCAGTGGCTACAGCGGTCAGGCGGAGGATAACATCGGCCCTGTCCTGCTCAATATAGCTGCCTAATGAATTCAAAAAGATAACCTTTTTGTAGCTATCACCATAGCCAATCATTGAGGTCTGAAGCTTTGGGGTACGCCAGATAATGTCATTATATTCATCCAATAGCTGTTTCTTTTCAGCTAAGGGTATGACCACGGGGTTCTTATCCGGCTCGGTCGATAATATATCAACCACTGGCTCCACGGGGGCCAGTTGGCTTTCTTCACTGCCGGCAAATTGAGCCTGCTTTACGGCTAGCTCCACTCTGCCCGGAAGTTCATTAAGGTTGTTAAAGCTAACGAAGCCCCAAGCCCCTTTTACCATGGCTCGCACATTCCCCCCGATAGCACTCACCCTGCCTATAGAATCCAATTCCCTTCCCCGGTAGGTAATATAGCTGGACTGACTCTCCTCCAGGCGAGCCTCTAGGTAATCGGCGCTATATCGGGTAAGTACCTCGGCTAACTGGTGAGCAATAGCTTGAGTGTTGGTCATAGATAAGGCTAGTTTACTGATATACCAAGTCGGTTGTCAATCATGATAAATGCCGGCATGGACTTGACAAAGGCACCCCCATCTATATACAATATATATTGGATATAGACTATAGTTTTATTAGAATGCTTCTTTGGAAGTAGGTAGTACCTTAACAACTGAATAGCGGAAGGAAGGTTCAAGCGAAGTTATTTTTTTGTTTTAGAGAGTTTGATCCCGGCTCAGGATAAACGCTGGCGGCGTGCTTTATGCATGCAAGTCGAACGATACCGATGAACCAAGCTTGCTTGGAGCATTGGAAGAGTGGCAAACGGGTGAGTAACGCGTAAGTAACCTGCCCCTAAGTAGAGGGTAACTCTGAGAAATTGGAGCTAATACTGTATGTGGTGGTGAAGGTAGGGCTTTACCACTAAAGCCTTCGGGCGCTTAGGGAGGGGCTTGCGTCCGATTAGCTAGTTGGTAGGGTAACGGTTTACCAAGGCGATGATCGGTAGCTGGTCTGAGAGGGCGATGAGCCACACTGGGACTGAGACACGGCCCAGACTCCTACGGGAGGCAGCAGCAAGGAATTTTGTGCAATGGGCGAAAGCCTGACACAGCGACGCCGCGTGAGGGATGACGGCCTTCGGGTTGTAAACCTCTTTTCTCAGGGAAGAATAATGACGGTACCTGAGGAATAAGTCTCGGCTAACTACGTGCCAGCAGCCGCGGTAATACGTAGGAGGCGAGCGTTATCCGGATTTACTGGGCGTAAAGCGGGCGTAGGCGGCTTTTCAAGTCGGGTGTGAAATCTCCCTGCTTAATAGGGAGGGGTCATTCGATACTGTTAAGCTAGAGGGCAGCAGGGGGAGGTGGAATTCCCGGTGGAGTGGTGAAATGCGTAGATATCGGGAGGAACACCAGTGGCGAAGGCGGCCTCCTGGGCTGTTTCTGACGCTGAGGCCCGAAAGCGTGGGGAGCGAACAGGATTAGATACCCTGGTAGTCCACGCTGTCAACGATGGATACTAGGTATAGGGAGTATCGACCCTCTCTGTGCCGAAGCTAACGCGTTAAGTATCCCGCCTGGGGACTACGGCCGCAAGGCTAAAACTCAAAGGAATTGACGGGGGCCCGCACAAGCAGCGGAGCGTGTGGTTTAATTCGATGCAACGCGAAGAACCTTACCAAGGCTTGACATGACGGAAGTAGCAACCTGAAAGGGGAGCCACCTGTTGAGTCGGGAACCGTCACAGGTGCTGCATGGTTGTCGTCAGCTCGTGCCGTGAGGTGTTGGGTTAAGTCCTGTAACGAGCGCAACCCCTGTTGTCAGTTGTTTTTTCTGGCGAGACTGCCCTGAGAAACGGGGAGGAAGGTGGGGATGACGTCAAGTCAGCATGGCCCTTATGCCTTGGGCTACACACACGCTACAATGGGTAGTACAAAGGGTAGCAAGAGAGCAATCTGGAGCCAATCCTAAAAACTATCCTCAGTTCGGATTGCAGGCTGAAACTCGCCTGCATGAAGTTGGAGTTGCTAGTAACTGCAGGTCAGCATACTGCGGTGAATACGTTCTCGGGCCTTGTACACACCGCCCGTCACGTCATGAAAGTCGGCAACACCTGAAGTCGATGGGCTAACCTTGATTTATCAAGGAAGCAGTCGCCGAGGGTGGGGCTGATAATTGGGACGAAGTCGTAACAAGGTAGCCGTAGCGGAAGCTGCGGCTGGATCACCTCCTTTCTAGGGAGTGTAACGGGTATAACAACCCATTATCTCCTAGGTCGGTCACCGGCCTAATAACCGGTGTTAATTCCTTCCTTCCGCTATTCAGGGGTTAAGGTTTTTTATAAGGTAGAAAATAATGAATAATAATCTAACTGCTACAATAGCTGTAATGTTTGTAATATTTATAGGCGCTTTTACAATGCTAGGGTGGATGTCGCTTGACACCTTTACTCATTTATGGCAAGGTGCGTTTGTAGTAGCTATTAAATCGGCTGTATTTGCGATGATTCCCTTCGGCTTCTTATTGGGTATTGTGGCATGGCTGGATTGAAGAAGAGTAAATAGCTTGGTTGACTATGGCGCAGTCCTGAAAAGATTGCGTCTTATTTTTTATACTCAATAAAAAGCTCTCGTTTTTGCGTTTTTACTCGCAAATACTATCACTCAGGCATCGTATTAGCCCTAGCTTAATACCCATTGAAAGCGTAGCAAGTCGAGTAGTATACTCTCTATAGAGGTGATTGTCTTGAGAGGGTTCCATGAGCGTTTCCATATAGCAGTTGATTTAGATGAGGCGAAAAATCGCTTTGTGAATAGAATTGTTAATTTGCTAGAAAAGTATTTCCGACACATTGAATTTGATAGTATAGATGTCAACATACAAGCCAGAGACAAAGAGCGACGAGCTATAGCAAACGCATTAGGTGTCAGATTCGTTTGGGATTGGCGTTTTAGTGATTACGTGGGTAGCGATTTTCTAAGTTGCCTTTTGGCTTTGGAAGCGGCCTATCAATCCATGACGCAACCTTCTAAACAAGGGGAGCTTAGTGAATTAATTGAGCGTGCAATTTCACAGAGTGAGGTCGCCTTAGGTGTATCTTGGAAGGATGGTATTTTCAGGAGAAGTGGTGCTAAGTTATTAGATGAAGAACTTGTCAACGAGCCATTAGAGTGGTTGTCTGACCCTAAATATAAGAGTGTTCTTGCTCCATTCAAAAAGGGCGTGAAAGATTTCCTTGAGTCTAGCAAATACCCCGACAGGCTCGTCGATACAGTGAGAGATATGTATGAATCTATCGAAAAAATGGCAAGGATTGTCACCGGTAATAACAAGAACTTGAAAGCGAATGCCGAACAATTTGTAAGTAAGCTAGGTCTTAGTGCCAACTACAGTAAAATGTTGAAGAATTTTACAGAATACGCATGTGAATTTAGACATGCTGTTGAGGAAGGTAAAGAAAGGGAACTACCTAAACCTAAAGAGGTCGAGGCGTTCATTTACTCTACTGGTCTTTACATTAGGTTAGCAATTCAATCGTTAGCTTGATTTTTCATACCGATTGACCTAGAATTAGATACGATTGTGGGCCATTAGCTCAGCTGGTTTGGAGCACAGTCTCACGAGAACTGTGCTTTTTTATTTATTCCAAATCCCATACTTCAATATTTACTAACCTCACCCCCTTTATCCCCCTCTCCTTAAAAGGAGAGGGGGAAGAGATTTTTAGAGAGGGGCTTCGCCCCTCTCTTACCAACACTCCCTCTTCCCTTACCAAGGGAAGGGGGTCAGGGGGATAGGTTGCTAGACAATCTCTTAAGTAGGGATACGTGATTTAGTTGGGGATTCTGAGATAGAATGTGATGTAATTTGAATTGCTGTTTACAGGCTGGTAGCTCAGGGGATAGAGTAGCCCATTGACGAAGGGTTTGGTTGCGGGTTCGAGTCCCGCCCAGCGGGCCATTAGCTCAGTTGGTTAGAGCGCAGTCCTGATAAGACTGAGGTCTCTGGTTCGAGTCCAGAATGGCCCACTTATTTATTTTCTTCTTCTTCTTTGCCCCAGCTTTGCATCATTTCCTTTATGCGTTGGGCCAGA
>DAOUFA010000077.1:0-12319 GCA_034430355.1 Dehalococcoidales bacterium | reverse complement strand
TCTCGCTCAATTCTTACTGCGCAGACCTTGAGCTCGGGGATTTTAGCTACCGGGTCAAGGGCAGGGTTAGTCAGCATGTTGGTCGGGCTTTCAGCAAAATGAAAGGTCATAAAGACTACCCCCAATGGTGAAACCTCAGTCACCTTGGCTTTAGCCACTACCTCCCCCCTCCGTGAGATGACCTTCACCATTTCACCATCAGCAACACCTAAAGCTGAGGCATCCCCAGGGTTTATCTCCACCAGTCCTTCGCCCAGGAGTATATTTAGCCCTTTCACCTTCCGGGTCACGGTACCAGTATGGAAATGATAAAGGCTTCGCCCAGTGGTCAGTATCAGGGGATACTCACTATCAGGAAGCTCCATCGGTGGCTTATACTCCAGAGGTATAAACTGCCCCTTGCCCCTGGTGAACTGCCGGGTGTGGAGGATAGGTGTCCCCGGGTGTTTTTGGGTAGGGCAGGGCCACTGTAAGCCGCCATTATCCAAGCGGCGATAGGCAATGCCGCCATAGCTGGGAGTAACACTGGTAATCTCATCCATAATCTGAGACGGATGTTTAAAATCAAAGCCTTTGCCACCCATTCTCCGAGCAATCTGGCAGGTAATCCACCAGTCAGGCCTGGAGTCACCTACGGGCTCTATCGCCTTCCTCACCCGCTGCACCCTCCGCTCGGTATTGGTGAAGGTGCCATCCTTCTCGGCGAAGCTTGCCGCCGGCAGAACCACATCAGCCATCTGAGCCGTCTCGGAGAGGAAAAGGTCCTGAACCACAAAGAAATCCATCTCTTTCAGCTCCTCCATGTGATGAGCGCAAGGCTCGCTCAACACCGGGTTCTCCCCCACCAGGTAGATAGCCTTTATCTGGCGCTGGCAAGCAGCCTCAAAGATTTCAGTAAGGGTTAGTCCTGGAGATGGATTCAGGCTACATCCCCAGGCAGCCTCAAATTTCTCCCTGATAGCCGGGTTGGCTACTGCCTGGTAACCAGGATATACATCAGGTAGAGCACCAAGGTCGCAAGCACCCTGCACATTGTTCTGACCCCGCAGCGGATTAACCCCGGTTGATGGCTTACCGATATTCCCGGTGAGCATTGCCAGGTTGGCAGTAGCTATTACATTATCCGTGCCGTGGGAGTGCTGGGTGATGCCCATAGCATAGAGGATGGAGGCAGGCTTATTAGTAGCATATATCCTGGCGGCCTCAGCTATCTTGTCTTTAGCCACCCCGGTAATGCCTTCTACAGTATCCAGGTCAAAGCTTTTAAGCGACTCCTTGAAGGCGTCAAAATTCTCACACCGCGCCTCAATAAATGCTGAATCGAGTAGTCCCTCATCCACTATAACCCGCATCATCCCCATAAGTAAGGCGACATCGGTGCCGGGCTTATGCGACAACCATAAATCAGCCAAACGAACCAAGTCAATCTGGCGAGGGTTAGCCACAATGAGTTTTGCCCCGTGGCGCACCGCCTTCACTACCTGCAGCCCAATCACGGGATGAGCTGAGGTAGTGTTGGTGCCGATAGCCAGGATACAACCAGCATCGCCAATCTCGTTTATGGAATTGGTCATAGCCCCGGCGCCAAAGCTCTGACCCAAGCCGGCGACAGTGGAAGCGTGACATAACCGGGCGCAGTGGTCAACATTGTTAGTCCCCAGCACTACTCGAGCCAATTTCTGAATAACATAGTTTTCCTCATTGGTGCACTTGGCTGAGGAGACCACCGCCACCTCATCCGGGCTATATTGGGCTAGCTTACTGGCAACCAGGTCTAGTGCCTCGTCCCAGCTTGCCTCAGTAAGTTCTCCATTTCGCCGTATCAGGGGAGTGGTTAAGCGCTCAGGGTGATGAACGAATTCAGCGATGCCAAAGCGACCTTTAACGCAAAGGCTACCCTTGTTGACGCCTTCTCTATTGCCACGAACCCCTATCACCTGCTCATTACGAATACCGAGATAAATCCCACAGCCAACGCCGCAATAAGGACAGGTAGTAGCTACTTCCCGGGTCGGTGGCTTGGCATCTTTAACCGCCAGGGCACCAACCGGGCAATGGGCAACGCACTCCCCGCAGGAGACACAATTTGAGTCCAGCAAAGGCCCGTCATCAAAGGTAGCCACCTTGCTGGCATAGCCACGAAAGGCTAAGGTAATAGCCCCCACCCCCAGAACCTCCTCACATATACGCACGCACTTCCCGCAAAGAATACAATAATTAGGGTCACGGTCGAAGAAGGGGTTGCTGGTATCAACAGGCAACAACCTGGTTGTCTTGCGGAAGCGTTGCTGGGTAATGCCGAGATAGGCAGCCACCTTCTGCAAATCGCATTGCTGATTTTTGGGACAGGTGAGACAATCACTGGGGTGGTCAGCGATAAGCAACTCTACAGTAGTCTGGCGCACCTTGTTAACGGCCGGTGTCTCGGTGTGGACTACCATCCCATCAGCCGCTGGCATAGTGCAGGCGGTGACTAAACCACGCCGCCCCTCAATTTCAACAACGCAAAGGCGACAGGCGGCATACGGCTCCAGGTCAGGGTCAGAACACAGGGTGGGAATATAAATACCCGCCGCCTCGGCTGCCTCCAGCACCATCATTCCCTTCCTCGCCTCAACCACCTGGCCATTAATAGTTAATTTGATTTTATCCAAGGCAAACTCCCTATTACTCCTTCTCCTCGAGGTCACACCTCAGGCACCGCTTCGCCTCTTCAATTGCTGCCTCTTCACTCAGTCCCAGTTCCACATTGGCAAAGCTACTAAGTCGCTGCTCAAGGGGGAGGGTAGGTATTGGTGGTCGTCGTTTCTCCTCCTCAGCTTCCTCAACAAGGGCAATTTCGCCTTCCGGTGGTGCCAGGATTTCATCAATTATGCCTGTGCCACCCAGGTATTTGTCTATAGAGATTGCCGCCTGCCTGCCGGTAGCAACTGCCTCAATGACGGAGGCAGTTCCAATCACGGCATCACCAGCGGCAAAGACACCTTCCCTTGTGGTGGCCAGGGTATCAGGGTCAACTTGAATAGTATTCCCTCGACCCGTAGTTAAGCCGAACTGGGCAGGAATCTCGGGACGCTGACCGATGGCAAAGATGACAGTATCTGCCGGCAGAATATGCTCTGAACCTTCAATAGCGTCAATACGAACCCTTCCCTCCTGGTCAAACTCAAATGACCGCACATCAAGGCATTCAACGCCACTAATATGCCCGTCGTCACTCACAATCCTAGTAAAAGTACGGGCGGGGTGGATAACAATACCCTCTTCCTCCCCCTGCTCAATCTCATCAGAGACAGCCGGCATATCATCCCTAGACTCCAGACAGGCCATATGGACTTCACTGGCACCCAGGCGGCGGGCAACACGGGCGCAATCGAAGGCAACATTGCCACCCCCCAGCACCACCACCCTTTCTCCCACCTTGACCTCCTTGCCCAGATTCACATCCCGTAGAAAGGGTATATTAACCAACACCCCATCAAGGTCGGCACCGGGAATAGGCAGCTTTTGACCCCGGTGAGTACCAACAGCTACCAGAATGGCACTATAGTCTTGCTCCAGGAGCTCATCTAGTGAGTCCACCTTTATATTTGTCCTGATATCAACCCCCACGCTTTTTATCTCTTCAATCTCAGCCTTGAGTACGTCCTTGGGCAGTCGGTAGTCAGGGATACCAATTCGCATCATACCCCCTGGCTCAGGTAACGCTTCAAAAACAGTCACCGAGTGCCCCAGTTTAGCCAGGTAATAGGCGGCTGTCAGTCCCGCTGGTCCCGAGCCGATAATAGCCACCCGCTTACCGCTGGCAGGAGCAATCCTAGAGTTTTGCCTCCATAGTCCGGTATCATGCTCAACAGCCACCCGATGGAGCACCCGAATACCAATAGTCTCATCAAGCTCACCCCGCCGACACCTGGTCTCGCAAAAATGAAGGCAAACATAGCCACAAACTAAGGGGAAGGGTATCTTCTCTCGGATTACAGCTACTGCCTCACCAAACCTGCCCTCAGCGATAAACCGAATATGGCGAGGCACATCTATACCGGCAGGGCAAAGGTGGCTGCATGGTGCGGTGACCAACCCTTTACACACTGCGGCTCGGCAGTAGTGTTTCTTAATATGTTCCTCATACTCATCCCGGAAGTAGCGAATAGTAGTCAGCACCGGGTTAGGCGCTGTCTGTCCTAAGCCGCAGAGTGAGCCACTTTTGATTACCTCAGACAGGTCGATAAGTAAATCAATGTCTTCAAGCTTACCTTTACCATTGGTGATATCCTCCAGGATATCCAGCATCTGCTTTGTGCCCAGACGGCAGGGAACGCACTTGCCACAGGACTCAGCCTGAGTAAAGGCAAGAAAGAACCTGGCTAGGTCAACCATGCAGGTATCTTCATCAGCAACTACCATTGCCCCCGAACCCATTATGGAACCAGCCTGAGTCAAGGACTCATAATCTACCGGTAGGTCAAGCATACTGGCTGGCAAGCAACCGCCCGATGGTCCCCCGGTTTGCACTGCCTTAAACCGCTTACCTCTAGCAATTCCGCCACCAATCTCATAGATAATGTCCCGCAACGGGATTCCCATTGGCACCTCTATTAGTCCCGTTCTGGCTATCTTACCAGCCAGAGCAAAGGTCTTAGTCCCCTTACTTGTCTCGGTGCCAAAACTG
Organism: Dehalococcoidales bacterium; assembly: GCA_034430355.1. Lineage (GTDB taxonomy): Bacteria > Chloroflexota > Dehalococcoidia > Dehalococcoidales > E44-bin46 > E44-bin46. The sequence continues at coordinate 7,647 of DAOUFA010000077.1, read as the reverse complement.
GAATACCACTCAGCCCCCTTGTGCAATATCACCGGGACATTACCCCAGGTCTCCACATTATTAATCAGGGTCGGCTTATCCCATAAGCCATGCTCAGCCAGATGAACATACTTGGAACGAGGTTGACCTCGTTTACCCTCCAGCGAAGCCACCATGGCACTGGTCTCGCCACAAACGAAGGCACCAGCACCCTGCATTATCTTCATCCGAAAACTAAAGCCGGAGCCGAGTATGTTATCCCCCAGTAAGCCATATTCTTTCATTTGCTTTAAGGCAATCTCAAGCCGCTCAATAGCTAGCGGATACTCTGCCCGGCAATAGATATAGCCTTGAGTCGCTCCGATGGCATAGGCGCCAATAACCATGCCTTCTAACACGGTATGAGGGTCACCCTCCAATAGTGCCCTGTCCATAAAGGCACCTGGGTCACCTTCATCGGCATTGCAGATAAGGTATTTCTCTCCACCCGGCGCCCGTCGGCAGAATTCCCACTTCCGGCCGGTAGCAAAGCCAGCCCCTCCCCGCCCTCGCAAGCCTGATTTCTTTACCTCTTCAATCACATCTTCAGGGCTCATCTTCAATGCCTTAGCCAAACCCCTGTAACCACCGTTAGCCAGGTATTGCCTTATATCTTCAGGGTCAATGAGCCCGCAATTGCGCAGTGCTATACGCACCTGAGGTTTAAGCATGGGTAGTTCAAAAAGCCTGGGGATGCCATCAACACTGCCATCACCAAGGGTGCCTAGAGCCAGGTCAGGGCGAGGGTTATCATTAACAATATAATCCTCTACTAGCTGGGGAACAATTTCCGGGGTAACATTACCATAACAGATACGAGGACGATTTGGCTTGGCAATATCCACTAAAGGCTCAGCGTAGCAAAGCCCGATACAGCCAACCTGGATGATAATAGCCTCAATACTATGCTTGGCTAGTTCCGACTTAATAACCTCAAGTACAGTGAGGGCACCGGACGCCCGACCACAGGTAGCAGTCCCAATATAAATACAGGGTTTATCGCTGTGCTCCAGGGCGTCCCATTCTGATATTGCCTGATTTCTTATCTCGTCAAAGGTCACTATGGCACCTTACCACAGATGCTACTTAGTATCAGCCAAAATCTGCCCCACTTTAGCCGTCGTCATTCGACCGTAGACGGTTTTGTTAATCACCACTACCGGGGATAAGGCACATGAACCAAAACAAGCCACCGTTTCTAAACTATACTCAAAGTCATCAGTGGTCTCTCCCGGCTTAATACCCAACCGCCTCTCCACCTCACGGAGGATGCGTGCCCCTCCTCGTACATGGCAGGAAGTCCCCCGGCATACCTTGACCATACTCTTACCGCTGCGGGTGAGCCTAAACTGGGCATAGAAGGTGCTCACTCCATAAACAGTGCTCTCGGGTAAGCGCAGAAACTTGGCGATTCCCTGCATCACCTCTCTAGGCAGATAGCCAAACCTCTCTTGCGCTTCCTGGAGGATAGAGATAAGTTCGCCACTCTCACCCTTATATTGCGATAATATATTATCTAGTTGTTCCTTGACATCAGGCTCCATCTAGTAGTCCCTCTGCGGCTTAAAAGGGGGTTACCCTAACCTACCTCATAGCTTTGACAGCAAGCTCGGCCGCATTTACCAGTTGATAGACAATCGGTGATGCTGTTAAGCAAGGTTGGGTTCCCATCTGAAACAGGACAATATCATAAGCGGTCATATGACTCTGAATACAAGCACTAATAATATTTACCAGTTCACCTACGCCTGTGCCTCCTGAGACTCCACCGCCGAGAAGTAGACCATCACCCCGGGAGAACACGAGCTTTATTTTGGTCGCGGCTGCTCCTGGTATGCTTCCGGGATGCCTATCGGCGGCTGTTGACTCACCTATTACCACATCAAAGCCCTCTCGCTTGGCCATTGCCTCGGTTAAGCCAGCACAGCCAAAGGCTCGCTCGCCAATTACTGTCGAGAAGACACCTATTGCTCCGGGGTTAGTATAGCGTTTATTAAAGAGATTGACACCGGCTATTCTGGCCTCAGTACAGGCAATAGATGCCAGCATAAGGCGGCTTACCCTGCCGCTAAAGAAGGAAAACTTTTCGGCGCAGTCGCCGCAGGCAAATACATCAGCATCAGTAATGGTTTGCATATATCGGTCAACCTGAATTGCCCTGGTTGGCCCTATTTGGAACCCGGCTTTCTTAGCCAATTCAGTATTCGGTGTCGCCCCCACGCCAACGATAACCACATCAGCCTTTAGCTCTTCGCCACCCGACAACCTGACCCCACTAACCTTGTTATCACCAAGGACGGCTTCCACTCTTTTATTAACCAGTAGTTTAACGCCCCTTTCGGTGAGTACATCCTCAGCCTCAGCGCAGAACTCCTCATCAAGGGCTAGTTGTAAGCAATGGGGAAGTATCTCAACGATGGTTACATTACAAGTGCGATTTTTCTTGCACTCGTCAGCGAACTCGACGCCAATGAAACCGCCTCCGATTACCACAATGTCCCTAGCCCCACTAATCACATCTAACATGTTCTTCAGATAGGCAACATCCTTCTTTGCCGTAAAGGCATTCTCCTTGTCTAAACCAGGAATAGGCAAAACTACGGGCAAAGAACCTGTAGCCAGGACGAGCTTTTCATAGCCGACCGTATCTCCACCAGCCAGGGAAACACCTTTTTTCTCCCTGTCTATATCTACTGCCTCAGCCTTAATCAGCTCAATACCATTCTTATCCAGCAGGGCATCAGGAATCAGATTCTTTTCCGGAGCGCCTACGGTGCCAAAAATATAAGGTATGCCACACGGGACCAATACCTGCTCCTCCTTGCGGATTAGAACTACACCCTTTTCTGGATATCGCCGGCGGCAACTTATTCCAGCCACTGGGCCGGCGGCGCTCCCGCCAATGATGACTACGTCAGCCTTTTTCAACTCGACCTCCTTCTATACTAAATCTTGTCTAGGTTCTCCCAGCCAAAGGCTATTATACTAACCAATATAGGGGTTGTAAACCTTCCTGTTTATTAAGTGATTCCGTCACTTGGTAGAGAGAGCACATTGGTGGTATAGTGGTAGCTGCCGACTATTATGTTGGGCAGCGTCTCCTAGTGTACCGGCAGCAACAAGAGCTAGGCAAAGCTAGGCTGAAGTCTATCTTAGCTTTAAGGAGATAGGATTGATAAATCACTCTTATAAGCTTTTAGTAGTAGATATCGACGGCACGCTACTAGGTAGGGACGGAAACATTCTACCTGAGGATAGGGAAGCATTGGCCAGAGCTTGTGACTCGGGGATAAAGGTTTCTTTATCTACCGGGCGAGCCGCTCAAGCCTGCTGGAGCCTTATTAGCCAATTGGCATTAGATAACTATCACATATTCTTTGATGGTGCTTTAGTCAGCAACCTCGCCCAAAATGAGGAAGTTTATGTTCAACCCCTTAGTAAGGCGGTAGTGAAGCAAGCGGTTGAATTTGCTCATTTAAATGATATAAACATTGATTTGTATTCTACGACCCATTATTTTATCGAGCGGGAAACATGGTCATCTATCACTCACCGCGATTTCTTCGGCATCAAGCCTACCTTAGTAGATTTCACCAATCTGTGGGAGCGGGAGAGGATTATTAAAGGGGGACTGGTAGCCACCTCGCCTCAAGAAGCAGCTAAAGCTAGAAATTTCCACCTCAGGTTCAATGATAGCCTCCACTTTTCCTGGGTAAGAACACCAGCCTATCCCGGAGTCGACTTTATCAATGTAGTTGCCCCTGGGGTGTCTAAAGGAAAAGCCCTGAAAGCATTAACTTCACATTTGGGGATAGCTTTGACTGAGGTTATAGCCATAGGCGACGGGACTAATGATATCCCCCTCCTTGCCCTGGCCGGTATAGGTATTGCTATGGGTAACGCCCCCGCCGAGGTCAAGGCAGCCGCCGACTATATAACCCTTGATGTTGACCGTGGTGGTATAGCCGAATCTATTCAAAAATTTTTGTTGTAAGATTGCACAATTTGGCTATTTGTTGCCGGCACCGTCAAGGGGTTCACGTTTATTCTAGGGCATCAACTTAGTCCCGAAAAACGAGTTGACTCAGGTCCCAACATGTGAAACAATCTTAAAATCACCTATCGCTGTAGGAGTTGAGGGGCGGAAAGAAGGGGCCAAGTCAGCTATTTAGTATGGCGGTAGTTGGTGCCCCGTTTCACTCAAGTGGTAATTGCTAAGGCTGGAGATAAAAGGAGGTCTCAAAAATGAGGAAAACTGTCATTGTATGCGTCGTAGCTACGCTAGCCTTGTTGGCAGTGGTATCAGCCTGCGCAGGCCAGTCCCAACCGGCTGGCAACAGAATTGCGTTCGTCTCCAGCCGCGACGGGAACTATGAAATATACGCGATGGATACCGATGGCTCCAACCAGACCCGTCTGACTAATAGCCCGGGGCGGGACATGATGCCTGCCTGGTCACCCGACGGCTCTCGCCTGGCATTTAACTCCGACCGCGACGGGAACGTTGAAGTATACGTAATGGATGCCGATGGCTCCAACCAGACCCGCCTGACTAATAACCCTGCCGAGGACGGGATGCCTGCCTGGTCACCTGACGGCTCTCGCCTGGCGTTTAACTCCGACCGCGACGGGGACTTTGAAATATACGTGATGGGCGCTGATGGCTCTAACCAGACCCGCCTGACTAATAACCCGGGGCGGGACACGATGCCCGCCTGGTCACCCGACGGCTCTCGCCTGGCATTTAACTCCGACCGTGATGGGGACTATGAAATATATGTGATTGATGCTGATGGCTCTAACCAATATAACCTGACTAATAGCCCTAACTGGGACACAATGCCTGCCTGGTCGCCCGACGGCGCTCGCCTGGCATTTAACTCCGACCACGAGGGGGACTTTGAAATATACGTGATGGATGCCGATGGCTCGAACCAGACCCGCCTGACTAATAACCCTGGCTGGGAGACGATGCCCGCCTGGTCGCCCGACGGCGCTCACCTGGCGTTTAACTCCGACCGCGATGGGAACAAAGAAATATACGTGATGAATGCCGATGGCTCCAACCAATATAACCTTACTAATAGCCCGGGCTGGGACGCAGACCCCACCTGGTACTAACCACCGCCGATTATATAACTCTTAATGCTGACCATGGCAATATAGCCGAAGCAATTAAGAAGTTTTTGTTGTAAGATTGCACATTTTGGCGTATTGTTCAGTATTTCAAAGATGCAATTCTATAATATCGCCGTCGTGGAGGATGTGGTCTCTTTTAGCCATTATGCCGTCGTGCTTTCCCGAACCCCAGATGCGGGCATACTTCAGCTTGGCAGCGAAATCCTTGTGGACTGAGGCTGCCGCATCCTCCAGCGTGCTCCCCCGGTCAAGGATTATCGGGTCGGTAAAGTCCGGCTTTCGCCCCGGAACCTTGGTGTATACCCGAATAATATCAAGTAGTTGATAGATTTTACGCTTCAACTCTTCCAGACCAGTACCTTCTCTGGCTGAGACGGCAATAACTGGCAATTGCCCCTGGTATTTGTTGTCCAAGGTCAGGTAGTTTTCACTGGCATTGAGCAGGTCTAGCTTATTGCCGACGATTAGTGCCTTAACCTTATCTCCAATTTCTATCTTCCTGCTCTCTAGCTCGGTAAAGATAGCTTCTACCTGGGCGAGGGGAGCATTACTCAGGTCGACTACTAGCAGTAGAGCGTCAGCCCGCCTAATCATATGGGGCAGCCACCAGCCAACCGACTGTTCGGTCAGGGGTGGGGTATCAATTAGTTGTATTTGGATATTCTTAAATTCCATCATGCCCGGGGTGGCAACGTGGGTGGTAAAGGGGTATTCAGCTACCGCCGGCGAGGCATTGGTAACAGTGGCAACAAGTTGAGATTTGCCGGCATTGGGCAGACCGATTACTACCACCTGGGCGGCTCCCTCCTTGTCGATAAGCATTGACGCCCGCTGGGTAGCGGCTTTCTTCTCGGATACCTGGGTTAGCCTGGCAATCTTTCGCCTCAGGTCAGCACGCAGGTGGTCAGTCCCCTTGTGTTTGGGCATAATAGCCAGCATCTCTTCCAAGGCGGTTATCTTATCGGCAGCATTTTTCGCCAACCGAAATTTCTTTTCCACCTCAAAGTATTGTGGCGGTAAATTAGCCGGCATTTATCTCACCAGTGAAAGCATTTATCAAGGGAAGACTAAAGGCAAGGGAAGATTGAAGGGGCGAAGCCCCTTCAAAACCTATACTTCCCCCTCTCCTTACCAAGGAGAGTGGGACACAGGGGGTGAGGTTGATAAATAATCTCACAAATACTCCTTCACCCTTCTCGCCAGGCTTTGATTCATCCCCTTGGTGGCGGCTAACTCCTCTTCAGAAGCCTGCCTGATACCCCGGACCGAACCAAACTGCTTCAGCAGGGCACGCCTACGCTTAGGACCAATGCCAGAGATGGCATCAAGCGCCGAGGTAAAGGTCTCCCGCTTATGTACTTTCTGATAATACCCTATAGCAAAGCGGTGTGCCTCGTCCCTGAGGCGCTGCAGTAATTGAAGCCCGGGGGAACTGCGGGGCAGAATAATAGGCTCTGACCTCCGTGGAATGAAAATCTCCTCGTTTTCCTTGGCTAGACTGGCGGCAGGCACCGACTTCACCCCCGACTCGTCTATAGCTGATAGGGCAGCATTGAGCTGTCCCTTGCCACCATCAATGAGGACAAGGTCGGGCAGGACTGCCCAGCTATCTGTAGCCGAGGCACCGCTACTGCGCTTAAATCGCCGCTTGAGCACCTCGTGGAGCATAGCATAATCATCAGCCCCCGACACCGTTTTGATTTTGAAGCGCCGATAATGAGCCGGCTTGGGCTTCCCCTGGTCAAAGACGACCATACTGCCTACTGCCGCCGTTCCCCGGATGTTGGAAATGTCATAGCCTTCCATACGAGACGGGAGGCGGGGTAGGTGGAGTTCCCGCTTAATCTCGGCTAATGCCGCCGCCAGCGCTGTCGGCGCCGCCAGCTGTTTAATTTTAAGCTGTTCCAAACCCTGCCGAGCATTCTCGGCAACAATGTTGACCAGTTGTCGCTTACTACCCCGGCACGGCACCTGAATACGAACCTTAGCTCCCTTCTTGCTCTGAAGCCAGTTTTCAATAACAGTCGCATCTTCTACCGGATGCTGGAGTAGTAATAATGGGGGTATGTGAGGGCTGGAGCTGTAAAATTGCTTAATAAAGCTGGTCATAATTTGACGTGGCTCTTCAGAGCGGGTGCCCTGCAAGACAAAGCTTTCCCGGCCAATCAGCTTGCCGCCACGAATAAAGAAGACCTGGACACAGGCCTGGTCTTTATCACCAGCCAGGGCAATAACATCCTGCTCACCTCTGACCTTGGTCGCAATCCTCTGCCCCTCAATAACCCGGTTTATGGCCTGGATTTGGTCTCTGAGCCAGGCCGCCTGCTCAAAATTCAACGCCTCAGCCGCCTTATTCATCTTGCTCTCAAGCTCCCGAACGACTACTTCCTGCTTGCCTTCAAGGAAAAGGATTACCTGCCTTATTACCTCGGCGTATTCCTCCTGGCTGGCGACACCGATACAGGGGGCAAGACAGTGGTGGATGTAATA
>DAOUFA010000076.1:0-9436 GCA_034430355.1 Dehalococcoidales bacterium | reverse complement strand
ACCAAGGGCGAAGCCGAGCTGGGGATTATGATTGGCGACCGTGACTACTGGGATAAGGGCTACGGTAGTGATGCCGTAACCACCCTGGTCAATTATATTTTCCACCAGACAAACCTCAAGCGAATCTACCTGAAGACCCAGGACTCAAACCGACGAGCCCAGAAGTGTTTCCAAAAATGTGGCTTCACTCCATACGGGCACTTGAGTAAGGACGGATATAGTTTCACGCTTATGGAGCTCCACCGTAAGCAGTGACAGGAGCCGCCAACAGAAACTTAAGGGCTGATTTCTATCCGGGGGAGTTTTAGAAAATCAAAGCCCCGTTAAAGAAAAAAGCCTGCCATAAAATGGGGGAAGTTTGAAGGGAGGAAGCCCCTTCAAAAACAAATTCCCCCTTCTCCTTTGAAGGAGAGGGGGACACGGGGGGAGAGGCTGATAAAGATGAATAACCTGCTTATAGAGTGGCTGGGTGACAGGGTAAAAATTCTTGACCAGACCAGGCTTCCCCAAGAAGAGGTTTATCTCGAGCTTACCGGGTATCAGGCTATAGCCTCAGCCATCACCGAAATGAGAATCAGGGGGGCACCGGCTATCGGCATTCTCGGAGCCTATGGCATGGCTCTGGGTGCCCTAAAAATTGAGGCTGAGTCCAGGGACGAGTTCCTGGCAAGGCTCAGAGAGATTAATCACACCCTGGCTGGCACCAGACCTACCGCCCGAAACCTTTTCCGGACTATTGACCGAATGCAGCGAGCAGCCGAAGCTGGCAAGAATATAAAACAGATTAAAGAATCACTCATTAACCAGGCAATTAAAATACACGGGGAAGAGGCTGAAGCCACCAGAAAGCTAGCCCATTTCGGTGCCGAGCTAATCGAGGACGGTTTTACCATCCTGACCCACTGTAATACCGGGGCGCTAGCCACCGCTGGCTATGGCACCGCCCTCGGCGTAATTAAGCAGGCAAAGGAGCAGGGCAAAAAAATAAAGGTTCTCGCCACCGAGACCCGCCCCCTCCTCCAGGGGGCACGCCTTACCACCTGGGAGCTAAACCAGGCTAATATCCCGTTTACCTTAATCACCGACTCTATGGCTGGCTATTTTATGAGCCGGGGGGAGGTTGATTGCGTTATTGTCGGTGCCGACCGGATTGCCGCCAATGGCGATACCGCCAACAAGATTGGCACCTATAGCCTGGCGGTGCTGGCAATGGAAAACGGCATCCCCTTCTACATCGCCGCCCCGACCACCACCATTGACCTGTCTCTAGCCTCAGGCGATGAAATCCCCATTGAACAGCGAAAACCAGAAGAGGTAACCCATATTCAGGGGGTAAGCATCGCCCCCGAGGGCACTCAAGCCGCCAACCCCGCCTTTGATGTCACCCCCCACCACTATATAACCGCCATCATCACCGAAAAAGGTATAATAAAAGAACCATATATTGAGAGGCTAAAGAAGATAGCTCTATGAGACGTTAATATGAATCTAATATATAACCTATCAAAATTCCAGAAATCGGGAGATAGCTGGTGAAGCTAACCATAGATTACGCCCCTCCGATTGACCGTGAGAAACTCTTGGTACGAATTAATAAAATCGATAAACCTACCAACATTAGTTGGTACGATTACATACAGCTTAAAGTAATAACAAGTGGCAAGGCGATTGTTTGTAAGCTACACGGTAATGATATTCCAGAGATTAAGAATAGGCAAGCATCACTCATTCATATAAATGAGCCCCTGCGTGGTAAACTTGGGGCCGAGGTTGGAGATACTTTAGATTTTGACATCAAGAAAGCTACCCGTTGGCTAGCTTGGTACTATTTTGTTCGTTATCACCCTAATGATATAGTAAGAGTTTCAACTTGGTTAGCAATCATTGCAATTCTTATAAGTATTATTCTTGGTTGCATTTCGATAGTAACGTAGTAATAGCACTTATTTTAATAACCTACAAGGAGGGAACTTAATGCCGAAGGCGAAAGTTGGGGTGATTGGGGGGACGGGGCTGTATGATATTGACGGGCTGACTGATATTGAAGAGGTTGAGGTAGATACGCCCTTTGGTAAGCCAAGTGATTCTATTATCACTGGCAGGCTGGAGGGGGTGGGGATAGCCTTTTTGCCCAGGCACGGTAAGGGACACCGCATCTCCCCGACTGAAATCCCGGTGCGGGCTAATATCTATGCCCTGAAGTCGCTGGGGGTGGAATACATCATTGCCATCTGCTCAGCCGGTAGCTTTAAACCGGAAATTAAGCCCGGCGACCTGGTTATCCCCGACCAGCTTATTGACCGCACCCAAAGTCGGGTCAACTCCTTCTTCGGCGAGGGCATTGTCGCCCATATCTCGTTAGCCGAGCCTTTCTGCCCGGTGCTGAGCCAGGTTTTATACCATGCCGCCGGGGAGGTGGGGGCTAATGTCCATCCCAGAGGCACCTATGTCACCGTAGAAGGTCCTGCCTTCTCCACCCGAGCTGAATCACAACTCTACCGCTCGTGGGGGGCTGACATTATCGGTATGACGGCACTGCCTGAAGCCAGGTTAGCCCGGGAGGCAGAGCTCTGCTACGCTATTATTGCCTGCGTTAGCGACTACGATTGCTGGCATGAGCAAAAACAGCCGGTTACCATAAATGTTGTCCAGAACGTCCTGCGCCAGAGCATTGATACCGCCAAGAAGATTATCAGGCTAGCCGTTACCAGACTGCCGGGAAAGCGTGAATGCGGCTGTGCTACAGCGTTAAAGACAGCTATTATCACCGACCCCAAGCTGATACCTACCGAGCAGAAGAAAAGGCTTGACCTGCTAATTGGGAAGTATCTAGGAGGAGACAGGTAATGCCCAAGGTAGAATTTGGCTGTCTGCCGACGATTATTGGCAGTATGCCCCATACCGACCCACAGGCGGCATGTGAAGCCATTACCCATTACCTCAAAGACATTCCAGCCTGGCCCCAGCTACCCAAGCGTTCCTTTCTGGAAAACATGTATGTCCAGTTCAGCCAGGGCTTCCCCGGGGTGGTGGTTGAGGAGAACAGAATCTACATAGACCGCTCCCGGGACCTGGATAAGCCATTGGAGGAACTCTATGCTGCCTATCTGGAGAACAACATTGATAAATATCCGGTTAGCCCTGATTATGCCGCTGGACTTCATAGCTTCCTGGCCTTAAAAAATCTGTCGCCCCGGGCGGTCAAGGGGCAGATAACCGGACCAGTCACCTGGGGGCTGACCGTTACTGATGAAAATAAACGGGCGATAATCTATGACGATGTCCTGGGTGACACCGTGGCTAAGTTGCTCAGGCTGAAGGCAAGCTGGCAGGAAAGGGAGCTAAGCCAAATCTCAAAAAATACCATTATCTTTGTTGATGAGCCATATATGGCTGCCTTTGGCTCGGTCGGTGTCCAATTATCCAAGGAAAGGATTATCAGCCTGCTGGAAGAGGTCCTGGCTGGAATTAGCCGGCTGAAAGGAGTCCACTGCTGTGGCAATACCGACTGGTCAGTTTTGCTGGGCACCAGCGTTGACATCATCAGTACTGACACCTACAACTATGCTCAGTCGCTGAGCCTTTATCCGGCCGAGGTAAAAAAATTCCTGGATAGAGGGGGGGCAATTGCCTGGGGAATTATTCCTAACGATGAAGAATCACTGGCTAAGGAATCGGTAGCCAGTCTCAATGACCGCCTGGAGGAGGCAATGGCACCCTTTACCAGAAAGGGCATTGGCTTCAAGCAACTGATAAGGCAGGGGCTGCTAACGCCAAGCTGTGGACTAGGCTCTATAGCTACTGAGGAGGCAGCCCGCCGAGCCCTGGAGCTACTGGCTGAGCTATCGATACGGATAAGAAAGCGCTATATGTAGTTGAGTTTGAACCCTATCCCCTTTATCCCCTTCCCCTTGATAAGGGGAAGGGGAAACTATAGTTTTCGAAGGGGCTAATGCCCCTTCGGGCTTCCCCTTTTAATATGAAGAGGGGGAAGGATGTTAAAAAGAGGGGCTTCGCCCCTTCAATCTTCCCTGATAAAGAATTCATCGGGAGGAGAAGGTTTATCAATGGAATGCCAGATTGATGCCAACAAAGTCAAATGCCCCTGCACCTACGAGCCTTGCTCCAGAAAGGGCAAGTGCTGTGACTGCATCTCCTATCACCTGGAGCTTGATGAACTCCCCGCCTGTGTCTTTCCCCCGGAGGTAGAGAAGACCTACGACCGCTCCATTGCTAAATTTGTCGAGGTCTTCGCCGACAAAGCCAGAAGTGGCAGGGAAGGCTAAATTAGGTTAATATTACTAAGGATGAACAAGAGAAAAAGGGTAGCCGACCTCAAGCATCGGCATAGGAAAAAGAAGCTGGAGTTAAAAAGGAAGGCGGAAAAGGCTTCAGCTGAAGAATAGCCAGTAATGGTAGAGGCTTATGAAGCAAGTCTATCTGCTGACCGGTAGACCGGGGACAGGCAAGACCAGCCTCATTAAACAAGCCATAGCCAGGGTGAGAGGTAAAGCCGGCGGTTTCTACACTGAGGAAATCCGAAGCGGAGGGGTAAGAGAAGGCTTCAGGCTAGTTAGCCTAGACGGTCAGGAGACTATACTGGCTCATATAGACATCCCCAGCCCATACCGGGTAAGTAAGTACGGCGTTGACATTGACAGCTTAGACCGAGTCGGCGTGGCTGCCCTTAATCAAGCGGCTAAGGAGTGCAATCTAGTCGTCGTTGACGAAATCGGGAAGATGGAGCTATTTTCAGCTAATTTCAGAGAGTCTATCTGGCAGATAATCAACAGCGGAAAGAAAGTCCTGGGCACCATTATATTCCAGGCTAACCCGTGGGCAGATGCCATTAAGCGCCAGCCCCAGGTAAATTTGGTTGAGGTAACCAGAGCCAACTACCACCGAGTGCTGGCGGAGCTATTAGTATGGTTAGAAGTTGACCCAAGCTCAAATTAGAGGTTTTGATTATGCTTATGAGCCCCATAGAAAGTAACACCTGGCTAATTTTGATTGCAGCTATCTCCTATATCGTAGGTTCCTTCCCTAGTGCCTATGTTGTAACCAAGGGAATGATTGGGAAAGATATCAGGTTTGAAGGTTCGCGTAACGTAGGGACGATGAATGCCTACCGCCTAATACAGGCAGAGAAATCAGAAAAACTAGCCATAAGTGGACTAGGCCTAACATTAGTAGGCGATGTGGGGAAAGGGGTGTTAGCCATCTTTGTAGCTAGATGGCTGAGCTTCCTGGGGTATAATCCGGAAATAGCACTGATAATAGCCAGCGCTTTCGTGATTCTGGGGCATAGTTACCCTTTCTGTTTTAAATTTAAACAGGGGGGAAGGGGAATAGCTACTTTGATGGGAGTCTTACTGGCCTTAAATAAACCCTTACTACTGATTTGGGGCGGGACTATGCTTCTTTCAATTTTTGTGGCTCAATACGTAATGATAGGAAAAATAAAGCGGGGGAAGTTCTCTGAAGCATTTTCAGTAATTGGTTCCCAAGTGGCGGGGAGAGTGGCAGGAATAGCTATTGCCTTGGTCCCCCTTTATTTCTTTGACCATCAGCTATTCTTCCCTGTTCTGGCGGCAACCATTTTAGTATTGGTAAGCCACATTATAAAAGTTAGGGGTCATATTAGAGAATGGGTGAATCCTAAAAGCAAGGCTTGAGTGGAGGAGTATGCCTGAATCGCAACTTTATGTTAAACAGGAGGGCAAGGGCTGATGCCAAAGCTACCAGAAATGGTTAAAGCGCTGCTAGACCCCAAAGCCTACCCTGAGGCTCCACAGAGAGTAGAGCTGGTGCAGACCCAGATGTCTTTTGTTTTTCTGACCGATAACTACGTATATAAGGTAAAGAAGCCAGTAAATCTGGGCTATCTGGACTATACCACCCTAGAAAAGCGCCAGTTCTACTGCCAGCGGGAGGTTGAACTCAACCGGCGCCTCTGCCCCGATGTCTATCTGAGCGTAGTGCCAATAACTCAAGACAAGGGTAATTTTCTTATAGAAGTCCAGGACGAAGCTATAGAGTATGCCGTAAAGATGCGCCGCCTTCCCCAAGAAGCTATGATGGACATGCTCCTGACCAACAATCAGGTGTCGTCGGCAATGGTAACCAAGGTGGCACAAAAGCTGGCCGACTTCCACCACCGGGCTGAGACCAATGCCACTATCAGCACCTTTGGTAACCTTGACACTATCACTCAGAATACCGACGAGAACTTCACCCAGACAGAAAAATACATCAGCAACACCATTTCCCGAGATAAATATCAGCGCATCAAGGATTACACTGATAGCTTTACCACCCAAAATGCCCCCCTGTTTCAGAAGCGGTTGATAGACGGCAGGATAAGGGACTGCCATGGAGACCTTCACGCCGCCCATATTTGCTTCACCAATGACATCTACATCTATGATTGTATAGAATTTAATGATAGGTTTAGATATTGCGATGTAGCCTCCGAGGTTGCCTTCCTGGCTATGGACTTAGACCATTACCGGCGGGCTGACCTATCACATAGATTTGTTAATGCTTACGTGGCTCAGAGTCAGGATAAGGAGCTACTCAAGCTACTCAACTTCTACAAGTGCTACCGGGCTTATGTGCGGGGGAAGGTAGAGAGCTTCAAGTATGATGACCCTCATATCTCAGCAGAGGAAAAGGCAAGGACTCTAGCTACCGCCAGGAGCTACTTTGAGCTTGCCCAATCGTATATATGATGTATTGACAGAGTGAGGCAAAATAAAAGTAGGTTGAGATTATAAATGAGAAAAAGATGGTCAATAATGATAGTCTTAGCCTTAGTGGCTGCTCTCTCAGGGACGATGGGCTGCAGTGCTCCCCCACCCTACCCATCCAATTTCAATATGATATTTAAATACGGCGTTGGCGCCAGAAATGAGCTAAACACCTTTGAAGGTACATACACCAAGGACATGATTATGGACCCGCCCATTACGGTGGAGCTATCCTTATCTAAACAAGAGCTGGATACAATCTATCACCAGATGATTGAAATCAATTTCTTCGGCTATCCTGACCAGTTTTCCGTTTTCGTACCTCCTGGACAGTCGTGGGGTTTGGCAACCCCACATTGTAGCTACTACTTCAGGGTAGAATACGATTCTAAGGTCAAGGAGTTGTCGTGGGAGGATAACATAACCAACGAAGACAAGAGGGCTGAGAAACTAAGAGAGCTTATTAAGCTCATAAGAGATATTATTGAATCCAAAGAAGAATATAAGCAACTACCACCGCCAAGGGGAGGTTATATATAACCTATATAGCTGAAGAAATGCAAATTTCAGTGGATTGGCGCAACAGCGAATGAAAGAACGCTAAATATCTGCTGAGGGGGATGCAATGAAAGAGCCGTTTGCCAAATTTATAGAAACAAAATTACCATCTGGTTTTTTGCTTATCGCCTGTGGGCTTCCCGGCACCTGGAAAACGGAGACGACTGAGGAGGTATCAAAAATCAAGGGCTATCCTCTGCTTCGGAGCGACCTGATTAGACTAGAGGTGCTGAAAAACGAGGATATTTTTGATGAGAAGGTAGCCTCAGATATGGATAAACGAATGATGGTCTATGATAAGATGTTCCGACAGGCAGATGAGAGTCTAAGCAAGGGCGATGGGGTGATACTTGACGCCACCTTCGTCACCCAGTCATTAAGGCAGCGAGCGGCTGAGATAGCCACCAAACACGGTAAGACATTTGTTATCCTTGAGACGAAGTGTCCGCAAGAGGTAGCCATCAGGCGGATACTAAAGCGAACCAAAGAGGACTATGTATCGAACGCACTGACCAGACAAGCCTACCTCAACAACAAAAAGAGGTTTGAAAAGGTGGACCTGAATGACCTGAAGGGACTATATCCCAACCTTAGTATCATTCATCTGATAGTCGATACCAAGTACGACCTGCCTGAGGACTGGTATATCATCGGTATGGAAAAGAAATAGGAATGAAGATAGATTTGCATATCCACACCAAGACCTGTTCCGATGGCAATCTCTCTATTGAAGAGGTCTTCCGGGAGGCGAAAGGGAGAAATATTGATTTAATGTCAACAACCGACCACGATTCTATAGACTGCCAGGAAAGAGCTATAGCTCTGGCTGAAAAATCTGGCATATTTTACATCACCGGGGTAGAATTAAATGTTACCTTCCCGTACCCTGGCAGCAAGTCTATTTCCCTGGACTTTCTGGGATACCGGTATGACATCAACAATAAAGAATTAAAGAATAAGCTCCAATTGATAAGAGAACATAGGGAAGTCAGAGCCCGTCAAATTCTAGACAAGTTGAATGCCGAGTTTGATAAAGAGAATATTGAAAGATTCACCGAGACAGACCTCGAGAAGATACAGGATAGTGTTGATGGTACATTCGGTCGACCCCATATCGCCAACTACCTGATAGCCAAGGGGATTGTCAGGAACAAGCAGGAGGCGTTTGATAAATATCTGGTCAAGTGCGATGTCCCCAAATACCCGCTTTCGCTGGCTGAAGCCTCAAGGTTAATCAGGAACGCCGGTGGTATACTGGTGCACGCCCACCCTAATGACCCGAACGGGACATCTTTAGTAAGCCTAACCGGGGATTTAGAGGAACAGACAAAAATTATTGCCCAATATATGCTAGAATACATTGATGGTATTGAATGCTGGCATTCAAGAAATGACGCCCAGACTACTGCCCACTACATTGAGTTCGCCAGGAAACACAGCCTAATTATGACTGGAGGTAGTGACTGTCATCAAAAGCCGATAATTATGGGCACGGTGGATATACCCGATTTTGTGGCTGCTCAGTTCAGGCAATAGAAGGGGAATTTAAGAGGGGAGTTTAAGAGGGGCAAAGCCCCTCTAAAGAAAAAACTATCCCCTTCCCCTTATCAAGGGGAAGGGGATAGGGTTACCTAATAAAAATCTAAAGGGGGTGAGGTTGATAAAGATAAAGATGAGGAGTAGATTATGACTTCATCTAAAAACTATGACATTAAAGACCCTTCACTGGCTGAAGCGGGCAAGCAGCGAATAGAGTGGGCTGCCCGTGAAATGCCGGTAGTGAAACTAATCAGGGAGAGGTTCGCTGCCGAGAAACCGCTAAAGAACATTCGCATTTCGGCATGTTTACACATTACTACCGAAACAGCCAATCTAGCCCTAACCCTAAAGGCGGGAGGGGCTAATATTATCCTCTGCGCCTCTAACCCACTCAGCACCCAGGATGATACCGCGGCTGCCCTGGTAGACTATGGAATTCCGGCTAATGCCATCAAGGGCGAGGATGATAAGACATACTATAAACATATTAATACTGCCCTGGACAATAGACCTCAGCTTACGGTAGATGATGGCGCCGACCTGGTTGCCACCCTTCATACCAAGCGAAGCGATTTAATCGGTAATGTCAT
>DAOUFA010000075.1:0-3446 GCA_034430355.1 Dehalococcoidales bacterium | reverse complement strand
AGACCATGGGGACATATCGTCCCTCTTGCTCCCACTTGATTATTCTTATCCGACTTCGAGCAGGATTGACTACACCTTCGTGTTTTACAGTACAAACCTGCTCACATATTCGGCAGCCAGTACACTTCTCATAATCTATTACCAGGACCTTTGCCATTAAATAGTCCTCCTTAGAACATTTTACAGATGCTAGAGCATATGAGATGGCTCTTTATCTATGCCCAGTTTTTTCAGGGTTTCCGGGCGGGGGACTCCATTCTCATCCCAGCCATGATGCTCGTAGTATTCGTCTATCATCTTGGTGAACTTTTTTCTGTCTATCGTCTTGCCACACGCAGCAGGTATACCTCGTGTAGTTGGCTCATCATAGTATCGGTCAGCCAACCAGTCATCCTTTCGGGTTAGCCCCTCCCTGATGTTGAATAGCCTTTCTATGGTATAACACCTGTCGGCAACGTTCCAGATATCAAGCGGCGATAACTCTAATCCAGTGTTGAGGTACAGTAGCCGGGACCATTCTTCAAAGTTGGGGAAGTTCGGACCGAGGAATATAGTATGATACTTGCATATACCAAGGCAATCCACTGCCTCGTAGCACACTTCTTGCCATCTTACCATCCAGGGTTTCCCTTCATAGTCTTTCCAATGCGAGGTCAGTGGGCCATCATAGGGAACCGGCTGGCTATATATCCTTCTCAGCACTGGTTCCGGCAACCCGTAAAGGTCAATTGCTGGTCTGCTTCTCAAGTGGTCAGAACCTCTTGAGCCGGTGGCTATACCCAGTGCCAGTGCCGGTGTTGCTCTTTCATCCGAGTGGAGGTTGCTCATCCCTTTTACATGAATTAAATATTTAATAGAATTCTTGCCTATTTTCTTGGCGGCTCGTAACGGCCCTTCAGCCAGAATATCACCCAGTCCCTCTCTATGGGCAATACGGTGTATCATCTCATTAAGTGCTTCCACATTACCGAACCTTAGTTCCAGACCGCCGGTATCCTTATCGGTAAGGATTCCCGCTTCATACAGTTCCATTGCCCAGGCAATTATGCTGCCTGCCTCCAGACAGTCTATACCATACGAATTCAACAAGTGGCCACCGGATAAGAGGGCAATCGGATCGGAACACCCTGGCTCAGCGGTCAAGGCACCCTGCACTGTATACTCAGGCCCCTCATCATAAACACCGGCATATTCACCTGAGGGAATAATATATTTGGCCCGGCAGTGAACCTGACAGCCGAAACAACTGGCATAGCCGGTCACATATTCATCAATCGCTTCCGGCTCAGTAGCATCACAGTACTCGAATTGATTGGTCTGGAAGTTTCTGGTCCTTATTCCGCCCCAGGAATTAGTCGCCCCCCAGATAAATGGCGTGCCCAATCTACCCTGTGTCTTAGATACCTTGGCAGAGACTACCATGTCAATTACATGTCTGTTATATTCCAGGGCTTCAGCGGGGTGTGCTATTTTTATATCCATAGTACCTCTCGTTGCTATTGCCTTGAGGTTCTTGGAGCCCAGGAGTGCACCCATCCCTGTCCTGCCGCCGGCATTTTTAAGTCCGGTCATAACATTGGCAAACCTCACCAGGTTTTCACCGGCTATGCCAATGGTTAATACCTTTATATCTCTATCGCCTAGTTCCTCTCGAATAGTTTCTTGGGTCTCACTGATATCCTTCCCCCAGATGTTAGAAGCATCTCTTATTTCAATTTCGCCATTGTGAATCCACAGATATACTGGCTTTTTTGACTTCCCCTTTATTACCAGGTGGTCGAAGCCGGCCAGTCTCATCTCCGGAGCAAAAAAACCGCCCATGTTAGCGCTGCCAACGAAGCCGGTGAGCGGCGACTTGCCACCGATATGAGTTCTGGCAGAGGCAGAGGCCAGAGTCCCGACCAGAATCCCGGCGCTAACACAGGCCACATTATCCGGTCCCAGGGCGTCAACCCCCGGTTTTATATGATTGTACATTAAGTACATATCCAGCCCTCTACCACCGAGAAACTTCTTTCGCACCGCGATGGGAATAGGCTTCTTCTCAATTTCACCTGTAGTTAGGTTAATATAAGCTATCTTTCTATTTAGAGCCATGTCTATTTTTTCTTCTTCCTTGTTTTAGTTTCAGCTTTAGCTGTGGTTTTAGATTTAGCTGTGGCTTCCATGGTAAGTCGCCTGTTTACATCCCAAACCGGTCCCCTGATCCTGGGAAAGTCCGGCCATAGCCAGATTATGCGCCACTCGAAGCCGCAGTGAGGACATTTGTATTGTTTTGAACCCTTCGGTGGTGTAATCCTGTTCATACAGTTCATACACCTGACCTGACCTGTCGATCGACCTCTGGCTGTGATTTCGGCTGTTGTCTCTTTTTTCAAGATAACTTTCTACCTTTTTACTTGAAAATTTAGCCCTACATGATAGCAACCTCTCTGCAAATTGTCAAGCTCACCGGCATGTGCGCCGGTAACCTCGAGTTACGAAAGAGAGGGGAGATGAAAGGGAATCCCAAACTTCCCTTCCTCAGTCTGGAACTTCGGGTCACTATTATAAGGGCATCAATTCGTAAGATGCTGGCAGCTTAGAATCTGCGCCGTCTACCTCCTCCACCTCCTCCGCCAAACCCGCCGCCGCCGCCGCCATAGGGTCTCCTGCCGCCTTCGGCGCGAGGGCGTGCTTCACTAACACTGAGAGTCCGCTCTCCCAGTGATGTTCCATTAAGCCCGTTGATTGCAGCCTGGGCCTCAGATTTCGTTGCCATCTCGACAAACCCAAAACCTCTAGATTCGCCAGTGTACCTATCCTTAATTACGTTTACCGATGTGACTTGCCCAAAAGCCTCAAATGCCTGGCGCAATTCGTCCTCGGAAACTTCACGAGATAAATTGCCTATATATATATTCACAATGATAACCTCCTTTCAATTTTTATAGCCTGACCCTTCGTGCAACCAAACCTTTTAAAACACGCTGGATGCCTCTGCTCATGAACCTTCGGGGGCTGGGTTTGGTTCCAGCCCCCTTTGAATCTAGCTACATTGAATTATTGCCGACTGCCCGATTTCATCTTGTTGTAGCACTCACTACAATATACCGGTCTGCCCTCTCGAGGCTCAAAGGGCACTTCACAATCTTTACCACACTCGACACATACCGCGGGATACATTTGGCGGTTAGCTCTGTAACCGCCAAAGCTATCGTACCGGGCTCTCTTTGCTTCACGGCAAGCAGGGCAACGCTTGGGCTCATTAGTATATCCCCTGCCAGCATAGAATTCCTGTTCTTCAGCAGTAAAGGTGAATGTAGCGCCACAGTCAGAACATTGTAGAGTTTTGTCTGTAAATCCCATTGGACGACCTCCTTTCTTCTAATACTTGGCTCGAGTTTCGGTCATCCAACGTTCGCGTGAGCTCGGAAGAGCTTTCATAGAGACGTGGTAACCTACGC
>DAOUFA010000074.1:0-14815 GCA_034430355.1 Dehalococcoidales bacterium | reverse complement strand
TCTATATTTTGAGTAATGACACAATCAAGCTTACCCAGCCTATCCAGCTCAGCGATAGCCAGGTGGGCTGGATTGGGCTCAGCATCAGTGGTTAACCCCCTTTCCTGAAATACCCGCCACCATTTTTTCCTGGATTCGGGGCTCTTCATAAGCCTCTGATAGGTGAAGTCCTCGGGGTCAAACCTCTCCCAGATTCCACCCGGGCTGCGAAAATCAGGAATACCCGATTCAGTACTAATCCCAGCCCCGGTGAAGACGACCACCCTTTTGGCATTCACAATTAGCTGAGCTACTCTCTCAGCCAGAGTATCTAAGTTCTGTTCTCCCAGTTGAATTAGCCCCCTTTTTATTTATTTAAAATGATAACCCTTATTGCCTATGTTTATCAAGGATGGCAAAGCCAAAGGCAGGTTGAAGGCAATTATTGTAGCCGCCCTTACCCTGCTTCCAGCCTTGATGGTGCTCTACCAGCTATGATATAATTACCTGCCTTACCGCTGAGGGGACTAGATGAAACAAGACTTAGACTGGGAGCCTAGATTAGTCGGTTTCCTATGTAGATGGTGTAGCTATGCCGGTGCAGATTTAGCCGGAACCAGCCGCAAGAAGTATCCTGCCAACATCAGGGTGATAAGGGTCCCGTGTTCGGGAAGAGTTGACCCCCTCTTTATCCTTAAGGCTCTGCGCCTAGGTTTTGATGGTGTGCTAGTTTCTGGCTGCTACCCTGGTGATTGTCATTATCAAACCGGGAATTACTATGCCCGAAGGAGGATGGCTATCACCAAGAAGTTCCTCGAATATATAGGCATTAACCCCCAGCGGATTCAGGCTAGTTGGGTTTCAGCTTCTGAAGGGGGAAAATTCGCTGAGGTAGTTACTGCGGTGACCGAAGGGTTAAAGGAGGTTGGACCCAACAAATTGTTTGCCGATGAAAGACGGGAACATAGAGCAAAAACTACAAAGCGAGGCTAGAGCCCTGCTCGAGCAAGGCAGGGTTGACTATATAATTGGCTTTGAAGCCGGCAGTCTAAAATTTACCACTACCCCATTAATCACCAGCAATATAGCCGATATTGACCGCTTGGTAGTTAACCCATTTATCGTCAATAATCTCAGTGTCTACCTGACCGAGGTCAAAGGACGGGTTGGTATTGTCGCCAAAGGGTGTGATAGCCGCTCCATTGTCAGCCTGATACAGGACAAGCAAGTAGCCAGAGAGGATGTCGTAATTCTGGGTGTCCCTTGCCCGGGAATCATTGACCTGAGCAAAGTGGAACGATTAGCCGGTAAGGATAGGGATGAGCTGGATGATATTACCCGGGAGGGGGATAGAGTGGTGATAACGGTTGACGGAAATGGGAGAGAATTCCCTGCCACCGAAGTCCTTTTTGACAATTGTCTTGGCTGTGACTTCCCCACCCCTAAAGAATATGATGTCCTGCTTGATGTGTCCAGTCCCCTGGTTAGTGATAAGGCAGCCAGTCAGGAGAAGCTGGACAAGCTAAAGGGGATGGCGCCGGAGCCGAGGTGGCAGTTCTGGGCCAGCGAATTTGACCGTTGCGTCCTGTGCTATGCTTGCCGGAATGTATGCCCGGCTTGCTTTTGCCAGCGATGTTTTGTTGAGGAGTCTGAGCCACAATGGATACTACCGGTGCCACGGTGGCAGGACAGCCTGATGTTTCAAGTAGTCAGAAATATCCATGTGGCGGGAAGGTGCACCGACTGTGGTGAATGTGAGCGGGCATGCCCGGTGAATATTCCACTGAGAAGCCTGACCCGAGAAATGTATGACCTAGTGGATGAGCTGTTCCACTATCAGGCAGGAATGGATAAAGAGGCTCCGCCATTACTCGCTGCCTACGAGGCTACGGATGCCGAGGACTTCATCAGGTAAAAAGGTGACCAATAAAACAGTAAACAAAAAGGATATAGCCCAACTCCTCAACCAGTGGCGCCAGGAATTTGCGGTATTGGTGCCCTCGCTAGCCACGGGAGTGGCCAGGCTGGCTAGTTGGGATGGCACCGATACCAGTTTTATGGACTGGTATCGGAATACAGTAATACCACCCAAGGCTAACTTCTTGCCTCCTGTGGAAGAAATGTTCAGCTTCCACAAAGATAGGGAAGGCTACCATATAGAACTACCACCATCGGACGGACACCAGCAACTAATTTTTGGTATTCGACCCTGTGATGCTAAAGCCCTGGCTATACTGGATATGACATTTAAGGACGTATACGAAGACCCTTACTATCTGTCTAAAAGAAGTAACACGATACTAGTCGGGCTGGGGTGCACTAATCCCTATGATAGTTGCTTCTGTACTTCACTGGGCAGCAGCCCGACTGATTCAACCGATGTTGACCTGATGCTTACCGACATTGGGGCTCAGTTCCTGGTGGAAGAGATTACCGACAAAGGTAAGGCGCTAATGGCTAACATCAGCCTGGCCGAAGAGGCGACTGAAGCCGATGAAGCCAGAGCTCAAGCAGCCAGAGAGACAGCCTACAACAAAGTAACCAGACAGCTTGATACCAAAGACATCGAGCAGAAGCTGCTGGCCAACTTTGACAATCAGGACTACTGGGAGAAAATAGCCGCCAAGTGTATAAGTTGTGGTATCTGTACCTTCCTTTGTCCCACCTGTTATTGTTTTGACATTAATGATGAATTGGTTAAAAACCGGGGGGAAAGATTCAGGAGCTGGGATAGCTGCGCCTTCCCCCTTTATACCAAGATGCCAGTGGAAAATCCCAGACTGGAGAAGTGGCGGCGGGTAAGACAGAAGGTATGCCATAAATATGCATTCTACCCGATAGACTTCAAGGTTGTTGCCTGTACTGGCTGCGGAAGGTGTATTCGCCTGTGCCCGGTAAACTGGGATATTACCCAAGCCCTGGCTAGCTTGCCGGCTAAAGTCCGGGCTTAAACGGGGAAGTGAAAGATGACTGCTACCGATATTAGTCACCGCTCAAGATTTCTTGCCCAGGGCAATGTCTACCTGCCTCACCTGGCTGTGATAAAAAAGATAATTGATGAAACCGGTGATACCAAAACCTTTCACCTCAACTTTAAGGATGACAAACTACAGGGAGAATTCGCCTTTAACTCAGGGCAATTCGCTTTATTTTCTGTTTTTGGTATCGGTGAAGCCCCCTTCGCTATTAGCTCCAGCCCCACCAGAAGCGACCATTTAGAGATTACCGTTCGCCGGGTGGGGCGGGTAACCAATGCTCTGCACCGGCTCGGGGTTAATGCTGAGGTTGGTTTCAGAGGTCCCTATGGTAATGGCTTTCCCCTCGACCTCCTGTCGGGTAAGAATCTCGTTTTTATTGCCGGCGGCATTGGTTTATCCCCTCTCCGGTCTCTAATCTGGAATGTCATCGACAACAGAGATAAATATGAAAATATAGATATAATCTACGGAGCTCGTACTCCCGCCGACTTGTGCTTGAAGTATGACCTGGAGGTATGGAACAAGGATAAAACGCTAAATATGGTAACTACTGTTGACGAGGGCGATGAAAGCTGGACGGGGAGAGTGGGTGTGGTTCCTGCCATATTGGAGCAGGTGGCTCCCTCAGCCAAAAATGCGGTGGCTATCGTTTGCGGGCCACCAGTTATGATACGATTTACCTTCCCCGTTCTGGAAAAATTAGGCTTCGCCCCGGAGCAAATGTTAACCACTCTGGAAAAAAGGATGAAGTGCGGCATAAGTAAATGTGGGCGATGTAATATTGGTAATCTCTATGTCTGCCGCGATGGACCGGTATTCACCTATGCCCAGATTAAGCAATTCATCTCCAGCGAGTATTAGAGATTCTTTAGCAACCTCACCCCCTTTAGGTTTTTATTTGGAAACCCTATCCCCTTTATCCCCTTCCCCTTATCAAGGGGAAGGGGAATCAATTATATAAGGGAGGCTTCGCCTCCCTTTGACTCTCCAAGATATAGATATATATTATTCCTATTATTAGGGGGAAGTGATTTTAGAGAGGGGCTTCGCCCCTCTCTAACCTACAATCCCCCTTCCCTTATCAAGGGAAGGGGGTCAGGGGGATAGGTTGATTAAGTAATAAATGCATAAAACAATCACTTAGATTAGGAATTTTATCTCTAGCGAGTATTAAGGGGAAGGCTATACCAGCATGCCCTCCATTTCAGCCAGGATTTGCTCATTATTGAAGTGATTGAGGCTTATAGCATCACTAGGGCAACCGCCGACGCAGGCACCACAGCCTTTACATAGAGCATCATTGACCCGACACACCTCTTTCTCCTCATCAAAGGAGATAGCACTATACGGGCAAAGCAGGTTACAAATCTGGCAGCCAGAGCAGATTCCTTCATCAATAACGGCGGTCGCGGCTTCAATCTCAACCCTCCCCTTACTAATCATAGCCAGAACCCGGGCCGCCGCCGCTGAAGCCTGAGCTACACTATCGGGAATATCCTTAGGACCCTGACAGCAACCGACAATAAAGATGCCGTCAGTGGTCGTTGCCACCGGGTCTAGTTTGGGGTGCTTTTCCAGGAAAAAGCCGTCAGCGCTTCGGCTAATGTTGAACAACCGGGCAACAGCCTCGGCATCGGGCTGTGGCTCCATAGCTGGACAGAGGATAACCATGTCAACTGGCACCCTTATCATGGAGCCCAGCAAGGTATCCTCAGCCACGACCACCAGTTTCCCCTTCTCTTCCTCACTTATAGCCCGGTCAGTGATTTCGCCCACCTTCCCCCGTATAAAATTAACCCCTTCCTCCGAAACACGCTCATAGAATTCCTCATAGCCCTTGCCAAAGCAGCGCATATCTATGTAGAATTGGTATACCTCAGCCTTGGTTTTTTCCTTTATCAGGTGGGCATACTTAAGACCATACATACAGCACACCCGGGAACAATACTCGTGATAGTTTTTATCCCGGCTACCGACACAGTGAATAATAGCCACACTCTGGGGAGTGGAACCGTCTTTAAGCACTATATTGCCCCCGGTTGGCCCCGATGAATTGACCAGCCTCTCAAACTCAAGGCTGGTGATAACATTATCCCGCCGCTTATAGCCATAATGATAGATAGGGCTGGGGTCCCGTAGGTTAAAACCGGTGGCTAAGATTATTGAGCCGACCTCTACCTCAACAAGTTTATCTTCCTGCTCAAAATCAATAGCCTTCGGTCCACAGACCTTCTCGCAGGCACGACAGGTGCCCTTTAGGAAATAGACACAGTGCTCCCGGTCAATGACCGGTATGTTAGGCACCGCCTGTTCAAAAGGAATATAAATAGCCTTCCTCTTGCCCATACCAACATCAAACTCGCTATCTGCTTTCCACGGGCACTTTTCCTGGCATAAGCCACAGCCGGTACACTTATCCTCGTCAACATACCTCGCCTTTTTTCTGATTTTAACCTTGAAATTGCCGATAAAGCCCGAAATCTCTTCTACCTCGCTATAGGTCATCAGCTCAATATGGGGGTGAGAACCTACCTGCGTCATCTTCGGCGTAAGAATACAGGCTGAGCAATCCAGAGTGGGGAATGTTTTATCGAATTGAATCATATGCCCGCCAATACTGGGGGTCCTCTCCACCAGATAGACCTTGTGTTCAGAATCGGCAATCTCTAGGGCGGCCTGAATACCGGCAATACCGCCGCCGACTATTAGAGTATTAGGATTAAATGGGACCTCCCTGGCTACCAGGGGTTGGTGGTAGTAAACCCGCTTTACTGCCGCGCTTACCAGTGCCTTGGCCTTCTCCGTAGCCTTTAGCTTATCCTCGGTCACCCACGAGCAGTGCTCACGGATATTAGCCATCTCAAATAAATACGGATTTAGCCCCGCCTCCTGACAAACACGGCGGAAGGTTGGCTCATGCATCTGCGGTGAGCAGGCAGCCACCACTACCCGATTAAGCCCCAAATCCCTGATATCCTGCCTGATAACTTCCTGACCCGGGTCAGAACACATAAAAATATAGTCCCGAGCCACTACCACCGAATCTAAGCCCCGGGCAAACTCGGCGACTTCCTTGACATCAACCGTGCCCGCAATGTTGCTGCCACAATGACAGATATATACACCAATTCTGGGTTTGCTTCCCACAGTTAAATCGCCTCCTGGACCAATTCGGCGATGTCCCTAATCTCAATGCTCTCACTCTTATCCAGGGTTAATACACTATCTTCAAAGTTGCACATACAATAGGGACAGGCAACGGCTAATATACTGGCTCCGGTGTCAATAGCCTGTTCTAGCCTCAGGTCAGCAAATCTTTCCCCCTTTTTAGTGTCCATCCAAATCCTCCCCCCGCCACCACCACAGCACAGGCTGTCTTCCCTATGATTTGGCATCTCAACCAGTTCTAAGCCGGGGATGCTGTTTAGAATTTCCCTGGGCTCATCATAAATATTGTTATGGCGTCCTAGATAACAGGGGTCGTGATAAGTGACCCTTTTATTAACCTCTTTGGTCAAGTTTAACCTCCCCTGTCTGATAAGCTCGGCTAAATATTGGCAGAAATGGACCACCTCAAAATCAGCCCCCAACTTGGGATACTCATTCTTGAAGGTGTGGTAGCAATGAGGAGAAGTGGTAACAATCTTATTAACCCCAGCCTCGGCAAAAGCACTAATATTACTTTGGGCTAGACTTTGGAACAGCCCCTCATTACCTGCTTTGCGAATACTCTCACCACAGCAGCTTTCCTTGCTACCTAAGATGCCAAAATCCACGCCGGCTTTCTTCAGGATATTGGCTGTAGCTTGGGCAACCCGTTGAATCCTGGGGTCGTAGGCGGGAATACAGCAGGGGAAATACAATAGCTCAGTTCCTTGGGTATAGGTCTTCACCCCGAGCCCTTTGGCCCAATTGGCGCGGTTCTCCACTGGCTCTCCCAATGGATTACCTAAGGCGGCAATATTTTTAACTGTAATCCGGAGTGAGTCAGGCACCTTGGCTATACCCACCTCAACCACCACCCGGCGCAAAGCCCGCATAATATCTATTATTTCTACACCACGGGGACACTGCTGAACACAGGCTCCGCAGGTAGCACATAACCACACCTCTTCATCTTCAAAGTCAATTAAACCTAACTGCCCCTGGTGCATTATTCGGCGGACAATGAAACTCCTCACCAGGTTCCAGGGGCAACTAGCCGTGCAAATGCCACATTGATAACATAATTTGAGGATTTCGCCCCCTTCCTCTTTGATGATATCTACCGCTTCTTTAACTGGGCTCACTGTCATAATATTCTCTCCTCTACTATAAGGGGGGGGGGCGAGTTCGCTTGCTATTATACTCTGAGGGGGTGGAGTATATCAATTCAAGCAGGGTTTGATTCAGTTCGCTAGGCAAAACGATTAAAAATCTGCTATACTTATTTAAGCTCCAATATAGAGGAGACAGCTAGGTTTCTATGGCTCAGAGAGTGGCTATTGTTACCGATAGTAGTGCCTGCATTCCCAAGGAGCTGACGGAGAAGTATGGCATTGAATTGGTGCCAATGAATGTTATTTTTGGCGATAAGACCTATCGGGATGGAATAGATATAAGCCCTACCGAGTTTTATACCCTTATCCGGCAGGCAAAAGAGCTTCCCACCACCGCCCACTCATCACCGGGAACTCACCTTGAGGCTTATCGTAGAGCCAGCCTGATAGCGGCTAATATTCTCTGTATCACCCACTCATCCAGGTTCAGCGGGCAATTTAACTCGGCACGGGTAGCTATGGAGATAGCCAAGACGGCTCTCCCCGATGTAGTTATTGAGGTTCTTGACTGTGGCACGGCGGCGGCTGCCCAGGGATTGGTTGGAATTGCTTTTTACAGCGGAGATTAGAGGTAACCTCGAGCCCAATTTTAATAATTAGTTAGATTATTTCCCCAGACTACAGTGAAATGGAAAGAAACATTTTATACACAAAGAATGAGGAACATCCCCAGCTTGTTGCTGATGTCCAGCGGCTGATTGAGAACCTGGGGCAGCTCCCTGAGCCGGTTGTCGAGCCTGCCTTTATTGTCGTCAGCGGCTTACCGGGAACGGGAAAATCTTACTTTTGTCGTCAATTAGCCGAGCGGCTACCGGTTATTATTCTGGAAAGTGATGCCTTGCGCAAGGGCCTTTTCTTATCGCCAACTTATAGCTCGCCGGAGAGTTCGCGCCTCTTTCGGGTATGTCACCTTCTCATTGAGAGATTGCTGAAGCAGGGGATCTCCCTTATTTTTGATGCTACCAATCTGTCAGAGGGGCATCGTGAGCATCTTTATAGTATTGCTGACCGTTTAGATGTCAGGCTAGTCTTGGTGCGTGTTGAGGCACCACCTGAGGTAGTCTATGACCGGCTTAAAACCAGGCAGGAAAATTCAGGGAGTAAATCAGACGCCGACTGGGCAGTATATCGGCGGATGAAGCCATCGGTTCAGGGTATCCGTCGTAACCACTATGTGGTGGATACCTCCCGAGATATTGCCCCGGTCCTTGACAAAATTATAAGGGAGGTGAGGCGCTAGATTTTAGAGATTGTTTATAAGGGGAAGCTTGAAGGGATTTTGTCCATTCAAAAAATAATTCTCCCCTCCCCTTACTCTGAAGTAGTAGCAAAGGAGAGTTTTAGAGGGGCGAAGCCCCTCTATAGAAATTAGTTTCCCCTTCCCCTTGTTAAGGGGAAGGGGATAAAGGGGATAGGGTTACTAAAGAAGAATTAAAGGGGGTGAGGTGGTTAAACAATTTAGTCAGGAATAAGTAGGTAGCCAGAGTATAGTTAATCAGTCGGTGAAAGGAGATTTAAGGTGGAGATTAAGGTCATAGTTGGTAATATCGCCCAGGTTGAAGCTGGCGCTATCATAGTCAACTTCTTTGAGGGTATGGAGCGCCTTGACGGCGGTACGGCTAGTATAGATGGGGCTTTGGCTGGAGCTATCTCTCAGCTTGTGGCTCAGGGCGAGATTAAGGGTAAACTTAATGAGATTACCGTTATTCATAGTCTGGGTAAGCTACCAGCAGCTCGGGTAGTAGTCACCGGTTTAGGTAAACAACCGGAGCTATCCCGGGATAAGGTTCGTGGAGCCGTAGCTGAGACATGCCGACTGCTTAGGCAGAAGGGTGTAGATAGTATCGCCACTATTGCTCAGGGAGCAGGCATAGCTGGTATCAGTCCGGAGGGGGCGGCTCAAGCCGTAACTGAGGGTGCCTTGCTTGGTACCTATTCATTTCGGAGGCATATAACCAGGGAAGCTGAGTATGGTGAGATTAAACAACTTACTATAGTAGCCGGTGATAAAACGCAACTCCCTAGGTTAGAACAAGGCTGCAATAAGGGGAGGGTATTAGCCGAGGCAACCAATCTGGCTCGTGATATGGTCAACGAACCAGCCAACTATATGACACCGATTCATATGGCTGAGACAGCCGCCAGGCTGGCTAAGGATTATGGGCTTGAAATTAGCGTGCTGGAGCGTGAGCAGATGCAGGAGTTAGGCATGGGGGCGCTGTTAGGCGTAGCTCAGGGAAGTCGGCAACCGCCTAAATTTATTGTCCTCCACTACCGGGGCGGTGATTCTACCGAAACCGATGTCGCCTTGGTCGGTAAGGGGGTAACCTTTGATTCCGGAGGTATCTCGATAAAGCCGTCAGAGAAGATGGATGAGATGAAGGGGGATATGGCTGGAGGGGCGGCCATTATGGCGGCGATGAGTGCCATTGCTCAACTTAAGCCCAAGATTAACGTTATGGCTCTAATCCCGGCCACGGAAAACCTGCCCAGCGATAGCGCTCTGAAACCAGGTGATATTCTAACCGCTATTGATGGTAAGACCATTGAGATTATCTCCACCGATGCTGAGGGACGGCTTATTTTAGCCGATGCCTTGGGCTATGCCAAAAAGTCTGAGCCTAAGTTTATAATTGATGTGGCTACTCTAACCGGAGCCTGCCGGGTAGCCCTGGGTAATATGTGTAGTGGTGCTTTTGGCAATAATCAGGAGCTGGTGGACAAGGTAATTGCCGCTGGCGCTGAAGCCGGAGAGCTTATCTGGCAGATGCCGATGTATGAGCAGTATAAAGAACAAAATAAGAGCAATGTCGCCGATATTAAAAATGTCGGTGGTAAATACGCTGGGGCTATTACTGCCGCTCAGTTTCTGGCTGAATTTGTTGGTGACACTCCCTGGGTCCACCTGGATATTGCTGGCACCAGTCTGAGCGAAAAGGAGCAAGCCTACCTGGTTAAAGGGGCTACCGGCGTGCCAGTACGCACCCTGGTCAACCTGGTCCTGTCTCTGGCTAAATAATTATTACGAGAGTCAAAGAGAGGCGGAGCCTCTCTTATATAACCTATTCCCCCTCTCCTTACTCTGAAGTAGTGACCAAGGGGAGTTTAAGAGGGGCGAAGCCCCTCTTAAGAAATTAATTTCCCCTTCCCCTTAACAAGGGGAAGGGGATAAAGGGGATAGGGTTACTAAAGAAAAATTAAAGGGGGTTTAGACGATGAAGATTAAATGGCTGGGACATGCATCCTTTGTCATTACCTCAGACACCGGGACAAAGATGATCACCGACCCCTATGAAGTCGGTGGTGGCTTGAGCTATGGTCAGATAAAAGAATCGGCTGATATTGTTACCGTAAGCCACGACCATGCTGACCATAACAATGTAGCTGCTGTTCAGGGTAGTCCCAAGGTAGTCAGAGGGGCAGTAGAGGTTAAAGGGATAAAGTTTAATGGTATCCCAACCTACCATGATGAGGCTGGTGGGGGGAAGAGGGGTAAAAATACCATCATCTGCTTTGAAGTCGACGGCATAAGGGTCTGCCACCTTGGTGACCTGGGTCACCAGCTCAGTGATAGTCAACTGGCTGAGTTAGGTAAAGTAGATGTACTGCTTATTCCCGTGGGCGGTTTTTACACCATTGATGCTAAGGTAGCCACTCAGCTTGGCGATAGGCTTAAGCCCAAGGTAATTATACCTATGCACTTCAAAACTGATAAGTGTGATTATCCTATAGCCGGGGTTGAAGAATTCCTCCGAGGTAAGAAGGAAGTAAGCCGGTTGGATGCCAGCCAGGTAGAATTCAAAGCCGGGGAATTGCCGCCAAGCACCAAGGTCGTAGTTTTAAAACCTGCCCTGTAGTGGGTAGAAGTCCTGAAACCAGCCTTATACCCCCCCTTTCAGAGGTTGCTAACTTGTGGTAAAATAGTATGGGAGGTGAGGTGAGAGGAGTAGCTGGGAAGAATATAAGTTGGCTGTAGGTTGTATCGTTCTTGCTGGTGGCAAGGGCTTGCGCTTAGGGCAGGATAAGGCGTTAGAAATTATTGGCAACAGAAGTTTGCTTGAGCGGGTGATATCTTATCTCAATTTCTTTAATAGTGACATTATTATCGTTACTGCTCCCAATCAATCTTATCCCCACGTTGGTGGTTATCCCAGGTTAAGAGTAGTAACCGATATTTATGTCAATAAAGGTCCCTTGGGTGGTATTTATACCGGCTTAAAAGCATCGGATTCATTCTATAACCTTGTCGTCGCTTGCGACATGCCCCTTTTGAACCAGGCCTTGCTGCATTATATGCTCCGAATTTCGGCTGGCTTTGACCTGGTAGTTCCTCGATTGGGGGATATGGTTGAACCGCTTCACGCTGTTTATTCCCAGGGTTGCTTAGCTCCAATTGAATCCCTGCTTAAACAGGGTAATCTGGGCGTGAGACAACTTTTTACCTTGGTTAAGGTCAGGTATGTAGACGCTGAGGAGATTAATCGGTTTGACCCTAAGCACTTGAGCTTCTTCAACATTAATAGCCAGGCTGATTTAGAGAAAGCAAGAGGAATAATGAAACGCTGTTTATCACGGAAAGTTTGAGAGGGGCTCTCCCCCAAAGGACGAAGCCCATAGGGGGGACAAAGAGGGTAGGTTGATAAGAATTATAGTCTTAGTCTGAAGTAGTGGCCGAGGGGAGTTTTAGAGGGGCAAAATACGGGGTCCCCACAAAAACTTAGTTTTTGTGGGGTAAAAAGCCCCTCTAAAGAAATTAATTTCCCCTTCTAAGGAGAGTTAAAGAGAGGCTTTGCCTCTCTTACAAACCAATTCCCCTTCCCCTTATTAAGGGGAAGGGGATAAAGGGGATAGGGTTACTAAAGAAGAATTAAAGCGGGTTCCTAGGAAAATCGAAGATTTTTCTGGGTGCTTAAATGGGATGGGGTTAAAATAATTAATAATTTCTTAATAAAATAACCTCACAATAAGAGGAAATATGAGCCATGATAAGCGTTGAGCAGGCGTTAGACAAAATCCTTAATTATGTCCACGTTCTAGAGGCTGAAGAGCGTCCTATTCTGGAGTGTCTGGGGCAGGTTCTGGCTGAGGATGTATATTCCAGCCTTAATGTTCCTCCACTGGATAATTCGGCTATGGACGGCTATGCCGTTCAATCTGGGGATACTCGGGGTGCCAGTCAACAGTCGCCTCGATTTCTGCGGGTTATTGATACCGTCGCTGCCGGCTCTATGGCTGGGTGCGAAGTAGAACCGGGCACTGCGGTGCGTATTATGACCGGGGCACCAATACCAGAGGGTGCCGATAGTGTCGTCATATTTGAGGATACCGACGAAACCCAGCGCCAGGAGGTTTCTACTGAGATAGGCATCTTACGTGAAGCCGAGGCTGGTTTGAATATTCGCCGGGCGGGTGAAGATATTGCCCTTGGGTCAATGGTATTAAGCCAAGGGGCGGTGTTCAGACCCTCGGAAATTGGTGTTTTGGCTTCTTTGGGGCGAACTACGGTGAAGGTTATTCGCCGCCCCATAGTGGCTATTCTAGCCACTGGGGACGAGCTGGTTGATATTAGCCAACCCCTGCCGGCAGGTAAGATATATAACAGCAATACCTATAGCCTGGCTGCCTTGGTTCGGCGCTACGGTGGCATCCCGAAAATACTGGGGATAGCCCGGGATAGTGAACATTCAGTTGTAACCAGGCTCCGTCAGGGGCTGGATGCCGATATGTTTATCACCACTGGTGGTGTCTCTGCCGGGGACTACGATGTGGTAAAGGACGTTTTGGCTAAACAAGGTGAGATTTCCTTCTGGACAGTTCGGATGAAGCCGGGGAAACCTTTAGCCTTTGGTATCATTAAAGGGGTCGGTAAGGCTGGCCTAGCCAGCAACATACCCCATCTTGGTTTACCCGGCAACCCGGTTAGCTCTATGGTTACCTTTGAGCTGTTTGTTCGCCCGGCTATGCTTAAAATGATGGGTAAGAAGAATTTGACCAAGCCGACTATTGAAGCCGTAGTCCAAGATTCGGTGGTAAATAGGGACCGACGGCGCCTTCTCGCTCGGGTTGTAGTTGAGAAGCGCGATAATCAATATTTGGCTCGACTAACCGGTCCTCAGGGTTCGGGGATTCTCACCTCTATGACCTCAGCCAACGGGCTGATGATTATTCCTGAGGATAAGGCGGAGGTGGTGGCTGGGGATATAGTTCAGGTGATGATGTTAGATTGGAGGGAGGAGTAAGACCTGATATTCAAGGCTTCCGAGTTTGTTTTTGAACCACCGGCAGTGGTATCCAGGGCGCGGCGGGTTTTGATTAAGCCCAGCGCCTCCTATCCGGTGCCATATCCGGTAACTACCAGCCGGGATATGCTGTCGGTGATAATAGACGGTATCAGACGGGTTAGTGATGCCGACATCATTCTGCTTGAAGGCACCCCTGGCGGTGGTTCAATCCAGCCGATATATCAAGCCCTGGGTTACAACTTCCCCCGGGTATTAACACTGGATGTAAAGGATTGTATCTGGGTAGAGGTAGATAATCCTCTACCTAAACCCCTGGCTGTACCCACCTTCTGGGTGCCCAATGTTATCCTGTCCAGCGACTACTTGATAACCGTGGCTCCATTAAAGGTCTCTCAGGGCAGGGGTAGCCTTAGCCTGATGAACCTACTTACCTTACTGCCCAGTAGCAAGTACGGAGGTGGAGACAGAGGGGGCTGGGGAGATTTGTATGAGCTGGGAATAGATAATGTGATAGCTGACCTCTATTTCACCTTACCCTTCGACCTGGGGATTATTGAAGCTCGCCAGAAGTTCATTACTCAGGATGACCCCACTCGGGGTGAGGTTGAGGAGTGTGGCAAGGTGTTTATCGGTGAGCCTTTCCAGGTAGATGGTGAAGCTTCAGAGACACTGGGGCTTAAGACCGGGTATCTTAATTTGATTAGGACAGCTAAGGCCGTGTTTGAAACTAATCTTTAAACTTAACATAATGTGAAAACAAATCAAAGCTAATCACATAGGAATTGTTTCCCTACTTTTAAGCAGGCAGTTTTGTGGATAAACAAGATATAATTACTGACCAAATTAGACCGCGCTGGTTTATTGATTTAGATTGGTATCGGCAAAACAATCGCTCATTTTTGGCTCTGGCTCAAGGTTGCTTATGCCCTGAGTGTGGTGAGCGGCTAAAGGAAGGGGAGATTTCGGCTTCAGACCTTTTGACTACTATCAAAGATTGCTGCTCTAAGACCCCGGGTTTTATTACTGCTAAGTTACCGATTTTAGAGCGTATATTTCGCCTTTTTCTGGCTAATGGTAACCAACCCCTTGATGTGGAGGAAATGGGGAGGCAGTTAACTGATTGGTGTGGTGCAGAGACCTCTGGCACTTCAGCCCAGGTTTTATCCCGCCTTCTTGAAAGTGACCAATACTATGGTCTGAGGCAGACCCCCGGCTAAAGCCTTATTCCGAAGCCGGAGTAACCTCCAGTATATTCTGACCACTCAGTTACTACTCTGGTTACTTTTGCTGATGGCGG
>DAOUFA010000073.1:0-1848 GCA_034430355.1 Dehalococcoidales bacterium | reverse complement strand
AGGCTACCCTGCCCTGCCCATCCATAGTAAGTCTAAAGGCAGTAGCAAAAATAGCCCGATTTAGTTTTCTCATTTTCCCGGGGCTGATTGAACCAGTAGTAAGAGTGGTGGCTACCTTTTTCCACTCAGATAATGGGTAGGCGTTAATACACCTCTCTATCCCCGGCGTTAATACTATTCCATCCCTTAGTTCTCCTCTGAACCTGGGGGGAATAGGCACTCTACCCTTTTCGTCAATCCTATACTCAAATTCGCCAAAGAACATTCTTTAACCCCTCAGTCGTCCCTTAACTTATAGGTTAAGACCCTTTCTCTTTGTCCCTCCCCTTTCTCTCGTTCAAGGTAGGACCTACCGAAGTATTGTTTGATGAGGAGCCGAAGGAAACTAGAAGCCTTTAAGCCCAGCTCCCTGGCTTCGTTTTCTACCCGTTCCTTGTCTGCCTGGTCAATCCAGAACCTCAGTATCACCTGCGTCATCTTCACCACCACTTACCACTCCTTACCATTTTACACCACAACCGCCCCTGTTTGTCAAGACCCTTGGAATTATTTTTCAAATTCTCTGATTTTGCTGTGGGCTCTATATGTGGTAAAATAAATGCCTTAAGAAGGGCATTATGTTTAACGTGGGCATACTTACCATTAGTGATAAGGGCTGGCACGGACAGCGCTATGATGAAAGTGGCAAAGCAATCAGGGATAGCCTGTCTTTATTAGATAACAGCGTCGTTAAATATGAGGTTATTCCTGATGAGGCGGATGTTATTGCTGGCAAACTGGCTGAGTGGGCTGATGAAGGCAGTATAGATATCATTCTAACCACGGGTGGCACCGGGCTAGGACCCCGTGATGTTACCCCAGAAGCCACCCTGTCTATAGTGGATAAGGTTGCACCCGGTTTCACCGAAGTGATGAGGGCAGAAACTTTCAAGGCGACGCCTTATGCTATACTTAGTCGAGCTGTAGCCGGGGTCAGAGGCAAGTGCCTTATTATCAACCTACCGGGCAGCCCTAAAGGAGTTCGGGAGTGCCTTAAGGTAGTATTGCCGGTCATTCCTCATGCTATGGAAATTATTAAGGGAGAGGTAACTGAGCACTAACCAATGCAAATTGATATTTTAACTCTGTTCCCCCAGATGTTCCAAGGTCCATTTAGTGTGGGTATTTTCCAGCGGGCTATTGACCGGAAGCTGATTCAGGTTAACATCCATAATATCCGCGACTACACTCATGATAAACATCATACCGTTGATGACTATGCCTATGGCGGTGGCGCCGGCATGGTCCTCAAGCCCGAGCCTATTTTTGAAACGGTAGAGTCAATAAAATCAGATATATGCCTTAAGGCAGGGGGTAATGAGTTGCCAATTATTCTGCTGACCCCACAGGGTCGGCTTCTTGGTCAACAAATTGTTCAAGAGCTATCAAGATATAGTCATCTAATACTTATCTGTGGTCGTTATGAGGGCGTGGATGAGCGGGTGCGGGAACACCTGGTCACTGATGAAATTAGCATCGGCGACTATGTGCTTGGTGGCGGTGAGCTAGCAGCTATGGTGGTAGTAGATGCTGTGGTCAGGCTACTACCAGGAGTTCTTGGCTCAGAGGCTTCGCCGCTGGATGATTCTTATACTACCGGTCTATTGGAATACCCCCAATATACTCGTCCTGATGTATATCGAGGCTGGTCAGCGCCTGAGGTTTTACTCTCGGGAGACCATGCCCAAATTGCTAAGTGGCGTCGTGAACAGGCTATTCTACGCACCCTGAAGCGGCGTCCCGAACTATTAGACCAAGTTAACCTATCCCCTGGGGACAGGCAGTTAGTAGAAAGGTTGAAGAAGGGCG
>DAOUFA010000072.1:0-3620 GCA_034430355.1 Dehalococcoidales bacterium | reverse complement strand
CAAGTCCAAATTCGCCTCTACATCGGCTTCTTCAATAGTCTGCCGGGTCGCCAGCACCATATTATCAGCCTTGATGTTAATCTCCACTTCCTCTCGCCGTTTTTGGTCATCCTCAGAAAATCTTGCCGCTTCCTCAACCATGCGGGCTATCTCTTCTTCGGGCAGCCCGTAGAAACGAGGGCTGACCCTCACCTTTTGCTGGCTATCGCTATAAAGGTCATTAGCCGACACATGGAGAATACCATTAGCATCAATATCGAAGGCTACCTCAATGCGGGCTTCTCCGCGTGGCATGGGAGAGATACCGGTCAAATCAAATCTATCCAGGGTCATGTTATCTACCGCCATGTCCCGTTCGCCCTGCAATACATGAATATCCATTGATGTTTGATTATCAGTAGCGTTGGTAAAAATCTGCCCTTGGGATGTTGGAATAGGAGTATTCCGTTCAATAATCCTGCTAAAGAGCCCGCCCTGGGTCTCAATACCCAGGGACAGGGGGGTAACATCTATCAGCACCTTCCCCTGTATTTGCCCGGATAAAATGCCAGCCTGGATAGCTGCTCCCAGAGCCACTGCTTCGTCAGGCTGGATATCCTTATAGGGTTCCTTGCCCAGGATTTTCATGCTCAGCTCTCTAACCGCAGGCATCCTGGTAGCTCCACCTACCAGAATAAGGCGGTCAATATCTTCTGGCTTTAGTCCCGCATCAGCGAGTGCTTGCATAGTGGGGCCAACCATCTTCTGCCGCAAATCCTCGGTTAGCTCGACAAACTTTGCCCTGGTCAGGGTTATCTCCCAGTGCCTGGGACTACCTTGGCCAGCATTGATAAAGGGTATTCTTATCAGCGTACTCTCGGTGTCCGTCAGTTCAATCTTGGCTTTTTCAGCTACCTCCTTGAGTCTTTGCCCAATCACCTTGTTTTTTCGCAGGTCAATGCCATATTGCTTCTGAAACTCCCCAGCCAGGTAATCTACTATCCGCTGGTCATAATCATCTCCACCCAACCAGGTATTGCCGTTGACTGCCTTGACCTCGAATATTCCGTGGCCAAGTTCCAGGATGGAGACATCAAAGGTGCCTCCCCCCAGGTCCCAGACCAGAACGGTGTGAGCATCTTCCATGTCCAGGCCATAGGCGAGAGTGGCCGATGTTGGTTCATCAATTATCCTCATAACCTTGATGCCGGCAATAGTAGCCGCATCCACAGTGGCCTGGCGTTGGCTGACATTGAAGTAGGCAGGCACGCTGATAACCGCCTGCTCTATCTTTTCACCGAGGTATTCTTCGGCATCGGTCTTTAACTTCCCCAGAATCATTGCCGAGATTTCCTCGGGGGTATATTCATTATGGTCAACCCTTATCCCGTAATCCGAACCCATGTGCCGCTTAATCTGCCGGATGAGTTCCTTTTCACGGGAAAGGTTACTGATGTCAATGTAAGTGCGACGCCCCATATGTCTCTTTATGGAGAAGATAGTCCCGTCGGGGTTGGCAACAGCCTGTCGCCGGGCAAGCTGACCCACCAGCCGCTTCCCCTTTTTGAGGAAGGCGACCACTGATGGGGTTAACCGGCTGCCCTCGCTACTGGGAATCACTAC
This sequence comes from Dehalococcoidales bacterium, assembly GCA_034430355.1. GTDB lineage: Bacteria > Chloroflexota > Dehalococcoidia > Dehalococcoidales > E44-bin46 > E44-bin46. The sequence continues at coordinate 2,018 of DAOUFA010000072.1, read as the reverse complement.
TGGTCGACCGCCATCAAGATAAGCCACCAGCGAGAAGGTAGTTCCCAGGTCAATACCAACTGCCCTCGGCACTCGTTTTCTCCTTTCTTAGCTTAATCGCACCGGCAGAGGTAGCCCACTCTCTGTTTTGGTCTCACTCCACTGGGCACGGACTTTCTGGTCCCATTCCTGCATCACCCCGTAGCTGAGCATGGTCTCCATCCCGGTGAGTGCTGCCCGCAGGTTGACGCCGATTAGCGGGATGCCGGCAACAGAGACGATAATATCGGCATAGACCACGATGCCCTTATCAAGCACCCTGTCCAGCAAATCTACTAATGTATAGTGTGTATCCCGGGTTGGTTCCATTTATAACCTCTACACCGTCAGGTGCCGACAAAACTATATGGTGGCCACGGTCCGGTAAAGCGAACCGAGAAACCATCAATGCTATTTATATTCTCCAGTTCCTCTCCCAGTTCGGTCGATTTATTTCTGGGGAGCAAACAGGAGAGATTCATTACCATCTGGGTGTTCTCGTCGCCCTGTTTTGTCTTTTCCACAACAATATCATCAACATGTCTCCGAATACGCTGGTAAAAATCCCTGAAGCACTGGTCGGCTTTGGATTCTAAATCTCTCTTCAGCGCATTCTCTAGCTTCTGCTTATACAGATAAGCAACACCTTTTGATTGGGATTTGATTTGCTCCTCAAGCTGGCTGATTTCAGGACTTGTCTTGATTAGGCTCTGGGCAATAACCTGAGGTTCCCAGAAGATTTGCACCCCATACTCTGCCTTGCCTCTCACCTTCTCCATCTTACTCTTGAGGTTATCGTAGTCATTCTGAAGCCAATTTCTGACATTCTCCTCTGCCCCAACCCCATCTTTGTCCATGACTATGGTATCAAATCCCAGGGGAAGCACTGTGCCCCACCTTTCCCAAGCTTCATCCACCACCTTCTGGTGCACCAATACCCAGGAGTTCACCACCTCTCTGTCGGTTGAGTTATAGGGCTCGGCAGGACACTCATGTACCACGGCACATATATCCCGGTAGGGAATGGTGTAGACCTTACTGCCATCAATGCCAATAGCTCCCAGGCTCACCTGTTCCCCGCTATCAGCGACGCAGTAAAGATACCTTGCTTGGGCCACCGCCACGGCTTCAGCGCTACCCGGTGGAACCGCTTGAGTCTGGTCATCTGGCTGCATAGCTAGACTCCTCCTTTAATTCGGCTGCCTTCTGCCACCTTTCAGGGTTTAGGAATTGGTCGATGACATCGTCCACTAAATTGTCCAGACCGTCTCTTACCGATTTTACTGACTCGGTAATCCCCTGCTCTTGCTTTATCTCGTCAATAGCTGTATCCAGGTCCATAAGCGCTTCTCCCAGCCTCTCCATCTCTTCCTGAGTCAGGCTGCCGCCTTCCATACGCTTGACTGCCTGGAGCTTAAGAGTATCCTTAATTATTTCTACTAGGGCAATGACGAGCCCCAGCACACCGTGCTTCAGGTTTTTTTCATCAATATCAACAACCATGATTCTCTATTCCTTCTGCAATGTAAGCTCCAGGACGCCCTTCTGGTATAGCTTCTCCACCTTGCCCTTAGGCGCATAGGGTAGGGTTATCTCCTTATAATATTTATGACTTGGCGTGTCGGTTGATATAACAAGCTGGGCTTCGTTCAGCTTCACCTTAATATCCTTTTCTTCGACACCGGGCAGTTCAGCCAGGATGCGAAGGTGCGTTTCCTCATCAAACACATCAACCGGGGGTTCCTTAGAAGCTAAGACTTCCCGCTTTACCTGTGGCGTGGCTTGCCTCTTGGTGCGGGGGATACTCCTCGGCATGGTTCCCCGGGAGCGGCCAAATTGAAACGGTGGCACTCCTACCTCTGTCCTCTTCAGCGGCTGGCTTCTCAGCCTGGTTTCGATTTCCTTGTCAATAGCTTCCAGTCTTTCCCGGAACGCCTCTGACTTTTCTAGCCCCTTTACCAGCCCATCAAGGCCAGGGATAATTCCTCCCAGTCCCTTGA
>DAOUFA010000071.1:0-11586 GCA_034430355.1 Dehalococcoidales bacterium | reverse complement strand
ACTACCTTACCATCTAGTCTGCCCATTTTACTGCCTCCTTGTATTTACTATTATCTGCCACTACGCTCTACAGTTATCAGCATCCAGGGCTAGGTTGTATCACCTGTTTGTTATCAACCTCAAGTCCGCCGTCAACCACCAAGGTATGACCGGTGACATGGGAGGATTCATCAGAGGCTAAAAACAAGGCGGCATAGGCAACTTCCTCTGGTCTACCCAGCCGACCCTGAGGTATTATCGACGCAAAATGTTCCTGCTCCGCTTTAGACAAAGCCATCACCATCGGCGTGCCAATAATCCCGGGGTTGAGAGCATTAACCCGAATGTTCTTTTTAGCCAGCTCCATTGCCGTCACTCTGGTTAAGGCCAGTATCCCCCCTTTAGAGGCGCAATAGGCACCCATATTGCGGGTGCCTCTGTCCCCACACTGGGAAGCGGTATTGATTATTGACCCTTTGCCTTTCTTAAGCATCTCGGGGATAGCATACTTCATCCCCAGCCAGACACCCTTGAGGTTAACCGCCATAATCCTGTCCCAGTCCTCCTCGTTGATGTTTTCGGTGAAGGCTGCCCGACCAAGAATTGCCGCATTATTATAGATAACGTCCAATTTCCCATATGTGTCTACAGTTGTCTTGACCATATTTTTGGCATCGGCGGCTTTAGAGACATCAGCCTTAACAAATATAGCCTCGCCACCAGCCTGCTTAATCGTCTTGACCGTCTCCTCCCCAGCTTCAGCCTTCCAGTCAACAACAGCCACTTTTGCCCCTTCTTTAGCGAACAGAAGCGCTGCTGCCTGCCCCATTCCCATGCCAGCCCCGGTTATAATTACTACCTTACCATCTAGTCTACCCATTTTGTTGCCTCCTTGTATTTATCATTATTGGCCATTAGCTTATAGCCACATTTAAGTCATAGTATTTTTTGACACAGAAAGCTACCGAGAGCTGGTTTATCTACACCAAATCTTACTCCCAGCCCTCAGTAGCCTTAGCTTATAAACTAAGCTTTATAAACTATCTTAACTAGCCCTGATGATTATCAGTAGCCCATATACTGCATTCTCAGCTCAAGGCTAGGCTGCGGGAATCCGTACTCTGGCAATGGGTTCAAAGGTACCCATAAGTCCCACCGCCCTCTTGGCATACCGCAGGAAGGTGGCACGCCGCCAATCTGAACGGTATTAATGTTGCTGGCATCAACCATGAGGAAGGGGCACTGGTAGAACTTTTCTACAGGCTGTCCCAGAACGACATTGGTAACAGCTGCCTGGAAGCAGATGTCACTGGGCTCGACCATACCATGGGTGGAGAAGGTATCAGCTCTGCCGTCTAGTACCGCATCCCACATGGCATTCTCAGCGTCGTTAGAAGCAATTATGATGTGGTCCGGGTCATCCAGTGGCAGGAGCATATCTATTGACTCAAGCCCTGGGACCATCCCCTGTCCACCGCAACCGTGATGGAAGAGAGCTACGACTTCAGGATGCGCCATTATTGTGTCGGCGGTGATGGTTGCCGTTTGCTCCTCAGCCCAGTTAGTGTCCTTAGTCTCTATCACTGTAATCCAGGCTATGGGGTCGATTGCCTTGTGAAATCCTTCGTGGCGCAGCTTGGAAGTAAGCATTTCACGCATGCCCCACTCTTCAGCAACGACGCAGGGGTTATCTGGACCGTATCCCCTTCTCTCGAGCTCATCTATCAGCCACTGCCCCAAGATATCTGTCCCGCCTGGTCCCTCAAACTTGTGAGCGACAAACGAGGTAACCGCGTCAGTCTCAATACCACAGTCCTGGGTGAAGACGGGGATACCTAAGTCGTAGACCATCTTCTCAGTCACCGGAACCTGCAGCTCGGCACTAACTGAGTGGATCTGAAACCAGTCTGGCTCCATCGTTGCCGCCATGTCCTCCATAAAGCCTATCTGGGCATCAACGTCAAAACGAGAGCCGAAGGTAGTCCAGTTTTCTCCTTTCGGTCCTAAACCAAACCTTGGGAAGTAGTCTTCTATCATCTTTGTTGACTGAGCACAAGGCTCGACCTCCAAAGTGGAGACGCTGTAGGCGACCTTAAAGGAGGTGCCATCAGGCTTGACCAACAAACCCTCAAAAGGATTCCACAAGAGGCTCCCATCGACCTGCCCTCTAGCCACCATCTCAGCTAGCTCGGGTATGTCAGCAGCGGTTAGCGCTCCTACCGGTGGCTCTACCGGTGGCTCTACCGGTGGTGTCACTGGTGGTGTCACTGGTGGTGTCACTGGTGGTTCAGGCTCAGTAACACAACCGGCAAGTATTATACTAACTACTGCTACTGCTGTTACTAACGGAATAATAAACCTTTTCATCCTTCCCTCCTTACTTCAAGATTTTTGGGATTCTGGGCTATACTGACCATTCTCTGACTTTTCACATAGGCTTACCTCCTTTCCCCTAAGCTCATCTTGGTAGTGGTTAACATTATAGTTGCAAAATATAGTTTGTCAAGTATTCTATACTAAATTATAGTATTTATATATAATTTGTCAAGTGGCTAAAATACTGACTTCAGCTTAACGCCCACGCCAATAGTCAACAGCCACCGCCACAATTACTATCACCCCCAATATCAGGCTCTCCAGGAAGGGGTCGGCACGTAATATAGTCATACCGTTAAGAATAACGGAAATTACCAGAGCCCCAAGTACCACCCCAATCACGGTTCCTTTACCACCGAATAGACTGACGCCCCCAATAACAGCCGCAGCTATAGTCTGCAGCTCAAGAAAATCAAAGCTTGAATATGAAACCGACATAACCCGCCCTGTCCGTATCAAACCGCCAAGTGCTGCTGTAAATCCCGAAATCATATAGACTGAAAGTTGTGTATTTTTCACATTTATACCGGAAAGCCAGGCACTTACCGGATTGCTGCCAGTGGCATAGACAGAACGAGCATAACTAGTGTAATGCAGAACAAAGTAGACCACTGCACCGACCACTATCCAAATAATACCTGCCACCGGAAAACCGTAGATAAACCTCTGCCCGAAGAAACGCAGAGGGTCTACCATTCTGGCAACGGTAAACCCTCCGGTGAAAAGAAATCCTATTCCGTGGGCTACTTGCCACATACCCAGGGTAGCTATGAACGGCGGTATCCCGATACGCGAGACAAACAGGCCACTGATTGCCCCCAGACCGATTCCCATTGCCAGCATAGCTGGTACTCCTACCCATATAGAAGCTGCCCCTGTATAGCCGAGAATACTATTCTTGACCAGAATATTTTGCCACAGCTGGGTAGTCATCATGCAGGAACCCAGAGCTGAAGTCCCAAAAGCCATGCCAGCAACGGATAAATCAATGCCACCGGTCAACAGAACAAACATCTGACCTATGGCTCCTACCCCCATCGTCGCACCTTCCACCAGAACCATTTTCATATTACGTACGGCGATTGATTTACCCCCAGTGGCCACTGCCAGGGTGCCTATAATTGCTGCCAGAATGATGCCGAGGGTAGCATTTTCGTATCTAAAAACACGTCGGGCAATGTCCCGGAAGCTACCTCGTTTCCGTCTTTCTGTAACTTCAGCCATAGTTTATACCCTTACTGATAGTAATGACGGCTTCAGCGGCCGCGCCGACGCCAAATGTCAGCCGCTACCGCCCCAATTATTATCGCCCCCTTTACGATATACCTGCCAGCGTGACCCATATGCATCACACTCATGGCGTTATTAATCACGCCAATTAGTAGAGCGCCCAATACCACCCCAATCATGTTACCCCGACCACCAAATAGACTGACACCACCAATAACCACCGAAGCTATGCTGTCCAGTTCAAGACCCCGCAAGGCTTCTATTGAACCCGACATAGCCCGTGATGTCATCAGCATACCAGCCAGTCCGGCGCACAATCCCGAGATAGCAAAGACGGCAAGATACGTATTTTTCACGTTTATGCCGGAAAGGTAAGCACTTGCTGGACTGCCGCCGGCGGCATAGACGCGACGACCAAAGCGGGTGTAGGTAAGGACGAAATAAGCCACTGCCGCCACTGAGAAAAAGATAATAGGCCCCGCTGGCAAAGCTCCATAGACAGCAAAACTCTCCGGTAGCTCCATAACGGCTTTTCCTTCGGTTACGTAGTAAGCGACCCCGTAGCCTATCTGCCACACACCAAAGGTTACTATCAACGACGGCATGTTGAGCCGCGACACCAAGGAACCACTGAGCAAACCCCAAGCGGCTCCCACTGCCAGCATAACCGGTATCGCCATAAATGGAGAAGCCGGGTAGCCGAGGATATTTGTCCACTCCGTGGTCATCATGGAGCTACCCAGCATCATAGTCATAACTCCGACCCCAGAAACTGACAAATCAAAATTAGCGGTTAAGATACAAAAGGCCTGACCTACCGCTGCCACCCCCCGGACGGAGCTCTGTATCAGAACATTCGCCATATTACCCCGGGTGACTGTTGCCCCCCGAGATACACCTGCCAACACAGCTATTATTGCTGCCAGAGCGATGCCGATGACAGCGTTTTCATGTCTGAGAGCACGTCGGGCAATGTCCCGGAAAGTAACTTGTTTCCGTCTTTCTGCAACTTCAGCCATAGTTCATGCCCTTACCAACTAGTTCAGTAATATAACCTACTTTTCGCCGTCTGTCAATAGTTTGGGGCAATTTGGTTATAACCTACTTTCTGCCATTTGTCAACAAGCTGGGTCAATTTGGTGGCAAAATGATGGCAATAAAAGCCTGAAATGGCTATAGAAATCGTGGAAATTACCATCATAAATCTGCCCTTTCCTGGTTTCTACCCTAAGCAAGGGGGAGGCTCCTCTCTTTTAACCTCCCCCTTGTCCCAGATTCCGATTACTGCTATAACCATTTAACCTAATACTAACACCGTCTGGCTCTACCGCTCGCCCCAAGGTGGTATCGGCAGGACAACCGATGGGGAGTCTGACTCTCTCCGTGTCTCCGGGTATAGCGGCCAGCGTGTGCCACCGATGTTCTGGCTAACCGCGCCAACACCGTAGAGATTTTGCCCTGCCTCATCAAACTCAATCCGGTTAAAACGCATCACCTGCATAGCCGGCAGAAACACCGTGCCATCGGGTAGCTGAATCTTTGAAGTATCGCCACGGGTTACGACCATGGTAGCCAATGAATATTGGAGATTGGTCCGGAATTCAACCAGGTCAAGGCTGAACTCCATTCCCTCATAGCTGCCCACCTTGGATACCTCCGAAGGTGGTGTCATTCGCTCAAGGCCCTCTTTAACAATCCAGATTGCGGCATATGCCGTACCTACGGAGTAATCCTCCCAGTCCTGACCTATTCTAGCCTTAACCTCGTCGTTAACCCAATTGTAGTAATGCCTTCTTTGGGGCAAGGGGTCACCGGTTTCGTAACTGAAGCCATACTCATAGGCTGCCTGGGGTAGCGCCTCATAAAAGCGCGGGTCTTCCAGACCGCCTCCCCAGGAAAATACTCCGTAGGGGAAATAGGTCTGCCTGTCCATCATTTCCTGGTACAGAATTATGGCATCATCGGTGTAGTGGCAACTGAACAGTACATCTGGCTCAGCCGCCTCTATTTCGGTGAGCTGAGGAACAAAGGTCGTTGCCGTAGCCTCAACGACCGCCTCACCGACTATGTCTATACCAATCCCCTCAGCCTGGGACTTAAACGCCTCAGCTACAGCCACACTAGGGTCATCAGAGATATACTCCATGAAGCAGGTCTGGGGCGGAGACAGTCCAGCCTCCTCGGCGGATTTAGTCATGGCATATACCATCTGACCAGCCACATCCGAGGCATCACCGACGATGCGGAAAGTATAGTAGTAGCCACGCTCGGTAAGAAGCGAGTCCAGGCTTAGGGGGCAGATAAACGGAGTCTCATGCTCCTCACAAACCTCGCTAACTGCCATAGCCGTTGGCCAGGCACCCAGTAGGAAAATGACCTTCTCCTCGGTAATTAACCGCTCAGCCTCGACAGCCGCCTGAGCAGGTGAGCCACCGTCGTCAGCCACGATAAGCCTCAGGTTCATAGAATACATGTTCCTGATGCCACCCCACTCGTTCATCTGGTAAACGCCTACTTCTGCCCCAGTGCTTAGCTTTTCGCCCAATTCAGCATGAGGACCGCTCAAATCGACGACCATGCCACAAGGCATTTCTGCAGGATACTCAGGTCGTTCTGGCGGCTTTGGCCTACAACCAGTAACAATTAAGACAGCTACCATCGCCACTATTAGCAAAGGTATAATGATTTTTTTCATCCTTCCCTCCTGTCTCAGCAATTCTCCCACTCTTGTTGCCAGAGTGTTTTGTGCTCAAATTAGATACTATTTTAATACTATTTCTTTTAGCTTGTCAATATGCTCAGTCAACGTGGTGGCAAAATGATGGCAATAAGAGCCGGACATAGCTAAGTCGCTCACTGTGCTACCGACCACAGCACCACAGATAACCATTTAGCCGGCACTGACCTCGTTGATAACCTCACCGCTAGAAGAGACCAATTGAATCACCAGAGGCATCTGACCTAGAGCATGTGTGGAGCAGGAGAGACAGGGGTCGTAGCAGCGAATAGCAACCTCAACCCGATTAAGTATCCCTTCAGTAAGTTTTCCGTCTTTGATAAATCCCTTAGCCACTTCGTAAGCAGCCCGATTCATTGCCAAATTATTATTACCAGTGGCTACAATCAAGTTGACCTTGCGAATTTTGCCACTGGTATCTACCCAATAATGGTGGAAGAGTGTCCCTCTGGGGGCTTCAATTACGCCTATGCCCTCCTCGCTAATCTTACCGGAATTGACCCATATTTCCTGGGAGCAGATGATTTCATCTTGCACCAGTAGCTTTATCTTTTCCGCAGCATTAAGCATTTCAATCAAACGGGCGTAGTGGTAGTATAACGACCCCTGGACTACGCCATTGTTGCCCAGCTTCTTGAAGTTACAGAACTCTTTATTAGCTAGAGGGGTATCACACCCATCGGCAACATTGAGCCGCCCCAAGGGTCCTACCCGGTACATACCAACAGGGTAACCCAGCTTCTTATAATAAGGGAACTTAAGATAAGTCCAATCCTCGACCTTTTCTTCAATAATGGAAAGGTAATTCTCCGGAGCTACATTATCTTCCAGGGTAATACCTTGGCTATCTTTCAATCTGAGCTTGCCATCGTAATACTCAACATTACCATCATTGTCGACAAGTCCGAGGTAGCCGGTGCCAAAACTGGCAAAAGTGGCAGCCTCCTCACTATGTTGAGCATAATACTCCTTAACTAGGTCAATGGCGAACTGGCAGTCAGCGATAATATCATCCACCTGGCTTAGGATTTCATCACGCCTATCAGGACTAAGAGCCTTATTCATCCCTCCCGGGATAGCGGCATTGGGATGAACCCTCTTATCCCCGAGCATCTCTATTATTTTCTGACCGAAAGCACGAAGCTTTACTCCCTTTCTGGCAATCTCGGGCTTTTCGGCAATAAGACCCATGATATTTCGCTTGGCTGGGTCAGCATCCATACCGAAGAGCAGGTCAGGGCTAGCCAGGTGGAAGAAATGAAGGGCATGAGACTGAACAATCTGCGCCATGTGAATTAGCCGGCGTAGCCTCTCAGCCGCAGGTGTCAGCTTCACCCCCAAAATAGCATCCCCAGCTTTAGCTGAAGCCAGGTTGTGACTTACCGGGCAAATACCACAGATTCGGCTGGTAATGACTGGCATCTCCCAAAAAAGCCGCCCTTCACAAAACTTCTCGAACCCCCGCACTTGAGTAACATGAAACCTGGCTTGGCTCACATTACCTCTATCATCAAGGTGAATGGTTACCTTGCCATGCCCCTCAACCCGGGTAATGGGCTCGATTACAATCTTTCTAGTCATAACAATGCCTCCACCTTGAAATCTTAATCAAACCTCATCATCTCGCTCGGGAGCACCGGAATTCTGCCCGCCAGAAGTTCAGTCAGAGCATAGTGAATAGCTTTAGCTGAGGGCGGGCATCCTGGGACATAACAGTCAACCTTAACCACCTGATTTACCGGCTTAACCTCGGTCAGCGGTGGTATGTCTTCCGATGAGGGAATCTTACTATCTTTGGTGGTACTCTCAGTACTATAATATCTCTGAAGAATCTCTTCAATAGTGAACAGGTTACGCATACTATTTATACCCCCGAAACAAGCACAATCACCTAATACCATCAGTATCTTGCAATTGGCACGCAAGTTTTTAGCTACCTCTTCATCATGCTCATTACTCACTGACCCTTCAATAATCCCGACATCAACCGGTGAAAATTCTTTAATATCGGTTATGGGGCTAGCGGTGAGTTCTATTACATTTGCCAAATCAATAAGTATCTCATCCATATCCAGAAAAGACATATGACACCCAGAGCAACAATCCAACCAGGCTGAAGCCACTTTTACCTTTGCCAACGTTAGCCTCCTAACTTAGGATAACTTGCGTCCCAATCTTCTGGAAATTTCTGTTAATACTTCCTGGTCCTGAGGCAGGCCATCTTTAGGCTGAAGCACCCGCTTTGATTCGAGAACACGCCCATCCATGGTCATATATTTACCCTCTCTTTCCGCCCATATCGGTGAGGGTAGAACCACATCAGCCATAGATGTAACCGGTGACTGATAGCTGGCCTGGACTACCAAGAAATCTATTCCCTTAAGCCGATTCAATAATTCCTCGCTATCACGTTCGTCGGCGAGAAGGAGATAGAGCCCTTTCAGCTTGCCCCGCTTTATACCCTTGGCTAACCCCATCTCCCAGGCGCCACGACTATTAGCCCGTGGTTTAAGTGAGATTACTCTTAGCCTATCCCCAACTTGATTTCCAGTCATATTAGCCAGATTCAAGATAGTGGTAATCGAGCTGGCATCATTCGTCCGTAGCAACTCTTCTCCATAGATGATGACCCCACGCTCAGCCTGACCATACATCTCCGCGGCCAACTCTAATCTCTCTTTCTCTATGCCAGTAGTCCTGACCACTTCGCCTATTCCATACCGGCTAAAAGACTTAATAAGCCTGGCACTTGCCTTTCCTGACACAACTAGACCTTTGTCGATAAGAATCCTGGCTAGACCACTAAGCAGGTCGCCTTCACTACCCGCCCTTGGTTTAAGCCAAAGGTCAGTCCAGAGGGGAAAAACATCCCGGGATGAGTTTACCACTATTAACTTTGCCTTTCTTTGGCTCACAGCCCGGCGCACGAGAGTACTAATGATAGGGTTGGTCTTCTCAGGGTCGGCACCGACGACAATAATGCAATCTGCCTCCAGTATACCCTCAATAGGACACTCAATGTCTAATCCCCTTCCATTATCCTGAAATTGCCTGATACCCTCGGTAATTATTCGATAGCTTTCTCCGTCCAGGGTATCAATCGAATCGCTACCTATTACTTCACCGATGAACCTATTGAACAAAGAAAGTGTCTCACTGGGAACCCTGGTAGATATCATACCGGCCAAACCGTCCTTTACCCCTGCCAGCCCGTCAACGATTACCTCCACTGCTTTATGTAAACTACACTCCTCTAGCTCGCCCTGCTTACCTCGTACCAGGGGTGAGGTAACCCTAGGTGGGGTTGGCTCCAGCAGACCAAAACGCCCCATCCGGCATAATGGCCCCCTGGGCTCGGTTAACCCTGGGGCTTCAATCCTCACCAGGTTATTATCCTTCACCAGTACATTCAGTTCACAGCCCACTCCGCAGGCAGGGCAAACGGTCTTTACTTGCTGGCACTCATCCGTTTTGCCTTTGTAAAGGCTGAGTTTACTGAAAATAGCCCCCGTAGGACATGCCTGAACACAGGCACCGCAGAGGAAACAGGATGATTCGCCCAGTGGTTGCTCCAAGTCAGCCGTCACCAGCGTTTTCCAGCCTCGCTGACTGAAATCCAGGGTATGACTGCCGGCCACTTCGCTACAGGCTCGAATGCACCGGCCACAGAGGATGCAACGATTATGGTCAATTACCAGATAATCACTTAGTGAGTCCACAGATAGAGAAGGAAAGGTATAGGGATAACGCACGTTGTCCATCTGATATCGGTAAGCCAGTTTCTGTAGCTCACAATCCCCGCTTGCTTCACAGAACATACAGAAGTGATTGTGCTCGGTAAATATAAGTTCCAATATCTGGCGACGATATCTCTCCAGTCGCTCGGTGTTGGTTTCAACCACCAGCCCATCCCGGGCCGGATAGGTACAGGCAGGGACTGGTCTCCTCTCCTTCTCAATTTCCACCACACACATTCGGCAGGCGCCGACATCGCTTAATCCATCAAGGTGACAAAGGGTAGGCACATCAATGCCATTAGCCTGACAAACCTCAAGAACAGTGTCGCCTTCCTTCCCTTTAACCTGTTTCCCGTTGATGGTTAAGGTTATCTCACCCATTGCTTATCCTCCAACCTCAAGGTCGCATCTTAGACATCTTGACGCCTCTTCTATGGCTTCCTCCGGGCTACAGGTCAAAGTAATCTCCTTAAACGACGTCTTTCTCTGGCTCATGGCGATTTCAGAAGCCCTAATTCTAGCCTTCTCCTGTGCCTCTTCATCACTGGGTGGCACAGATGAGTAAGCAATCGGTTCATATCCATCACGCTCAACCAATGGTGAAAGCTCCTTCCCCCGGAGATATCTCTTTATCGAGGAGGCTGCCCTCTGTCCGGCAGCAATGGCTTCAATTACCGTCTGAGGACCGGTTACGGCATCTCCACCGGCAAAAATCCCCTTTCTTCCAGTAGCCAATGTCCGTCGGTCGGCAACTACTCTCCCACCCCTTCCCATCTTGATTCCGTTATCCTTGATAAAAGAGGTATCAGGTTTTTGGCCTACGGCTTCAATAACCATATCCGTATCTACCACATATTCCGAGCCGTCGATAGGAGAGGGAGTCCTTCTCCCACTTCGGTCAAATTCCCCCAGTTCCATTCGGATACACTCAAGCCCGTTAACCCTGCCATCGTTACCTAAAATCCTAGTCGGGGCTACCAGGAAGTGAAAATTGATTCCCTCTTCTTCAGCGGCTTCAATCTCCTCAGGTATAGCTGGCATATCCTTCCTCTCGCGCCTATATAATATATGTACTTCCTCAGCGCCCTTTCTTAAAGCTACTCGGGCAGAGTCAATGGCTGAGTTGCCACCGCCAACAATTGCCACCCTCCTGCCCACCGGTACTTCCCTACCTAAATTGACCTCCCTCAGGAACTCGATGGCATCATAGACCCCTCCCAGGTCTTCGCCAGGAATCCCCATCTTGTCTCCTTTATGAGCACCGGTGGCGATGAACACTGCTTTATAACCGTCCTTAAGCAATGATTCAACATCGCTAACCGGTGTATTTAGTCTTATATCCACCCCCAAATTTTCTATCTCTTGAACCTCATGGCTCAGAATATTCTTAGGCAGACGATACTCAGGGATGGCTACCGCCAGCATTCCCCCAGCCACAGGAAGAGCCTCAAAGATGGTAACCTGGTATCCTTCCAGGGCAAGGTCCCAGGCTGCTGATAGCCCGGCGGGACCAGCCCCGATGATAGC
>DAOUFA010000070.1:0-5847 GCA_034430355.1 Dehalococcoidales bacterium | reverse complement strand
ACTGAATTTTTGTCCACCTTGACCAATGCCCCCATATCTCTCAACAAGTTTAATATTATTTTATCGCCTTGCCAACTTTCTGGATTCAGGTTTTCCACCTCCACCTCTCCTGACAAAGCCCCCAGAGCCAGGAGATACGAAGCCGATGACCAGTCCCCTTCCACCCTGTATTTAGTCGGTTTATATTCTTGCTTTGATACTTCAAATTCCCTTAAGTCTTGGGAGTAGTCTACTTTTATTCCAAACTTCTCCAGGCAGTCCAGGGTCATCAGGACAAAGGGCTTTGATTCTAGTGGTGTGGTCAACCTGATGGTTACCCCCTCGTCGGCAAGGGGGGATATGAACAGTAGTGCCGATACAAACTGAGAGCTTATATTACCCGGTAGTTCGGTTGCTCCGCCCTTTAATCTTCCGCCATCAACGATTACCGGGGCTACCTCACCCTGGGAAGAGCAATTGACCCCTAATTGTCTCAGGGCTTGGATTAACGGTCTGACCGGTCTCTTGGCTAGAGAAGGTCCGGGGACTAACCGGCATTTCCCGGGGATTAGTGAGCAAATAGCAGTCATAAATCTCAGGGTGGTGGCAGATTCACCACAGAATAGCTCGCTGGCTGGCTGGTGGAAATCGTCCCCGTTAACCCGCCAGGAGTCCCTCTCCTGATGGACACGAACGCCAATCTGGCTCAACACATTCAGGGCAGCTTCGGTATCATCCGAGCTTAAGGGATGTATTATTTCACTTTCGCCCTTAGCTAGGGCAGCGCACATCAATCCCCGAAGGGTGTAGCTTTTGGAAGAAGGGGCTATCACCTTGCCTTTTATTTCGCTTTTATGAATTGAAACCTTCATTCTCTTTTATCTTCATTATTATTTGCTCAACAACAGCGTCAATATCCAGCTTTGAGGTATTTATTTTGATATCGGCGGCTCGTTCATAAAAGGGCTTCCTGAACCTTAACAGCTCCTGGATAGTTAGACTGGGATTAGCTACTTTAAGCAGCGGTCTTTCTTCGGCATCGTTTGACGTCCGTTCCAGTATTATTTTGGGGGACGCAGTCAGGTAGACTATTAGGGATTTCTTTCTTAGCCTATCAATGTTTATTTTATTGAGGACTACCCCGCCCCCACAAGCGATAACCTGATTCTTGCCCTCGGCAACCTCCTTGGTAGCCTCAATCTCAAGTTCCCGAAAAGCTATCTCACCATCCTGCTTGAATATCTCGGGTATAGTCTTCCCTGCCTTCAGCTCAATCAAAGGGTCCAGCTCAATGAATTTCTTATCCAGCTTCTCCGCCAGGGCCTGGCCCACTGCAGTTTTCCCTGTCCCCATAAAACCGATGAGAGCGATATTAGTTTTCATGTTCTTGTAGCCCCCTAATCGCCTCTTCCCTCATTAGCTTGACCGGGGCTTTCAGACCAGTCCACTTCTCAAAAGCTAAAGCCCCCTGCCAGACAAGCATATCAACCCCGCTTATGGTTTTGGCACCAGCCGCCTCAGCTTCTCTCAGTAACCTTGTCTTAATCGGATTATACACAATATCAAAAACAATAAGAGACGGTTGGAGTAAATCGGGACTGACCGGGATTTCATCGATATTAGGGCTCATGCCGACACTGGTAGCGTTAACCACAATATCAGCCTTGTCTAACACCTTAGCCAGGTTTTCCTTATTCAGTTCCAGGGCTTCGACTTCTTGCTTAAAGACCTGCGAAATCCTGCTAGCTAGCTCCTCCGCCCAATCTAACTCTAATAGACGGTTGAGGATAACCAGATGCGCACCTCTTTCGGCGAGAATAAAAGAGACTGCCCTTGAAGCGCCACCGGCTCCCAGAATGACCGTGTTTTTCTCTCTGGGCTCGACTCCCCTCTCCAGTAGAGTTTGTAGAAATCCGGTGGCATCGGTATTGTAACCGGTCAACACTCCGTCATCATTGACTATGGTGTTAACCGCACCTATCCTTTCAGCCAGGGGGTCTAGCTCGTCCAGAAATGGGATGACGGCAACCTTGTGGGGTATGGTAACATTTAGCCCCCTTATATTCAGGGCTCTCACTCCTTGGATAGCCTTGCCCAACTCTTCTTGCCTGACTCTAAACGGGACATACATATAATCTATACCCATCTTGGCAAAAGCAGCATTATGTATTGCCGGTGACATACTATGCCCTATAGGGTCGCCGATTATCCCGCAGACCTGTGTTTTGCCCGATATTAGCCTATTTCTCATCTTATCACCATTTCATAGATTTTCCTCAGGTCTCTTACTGTTAGTTGACCGGGGGCGGACTCTTTGCCTTTTTCAATTGAGGCGTAGGTAAAATCGCCGCCAACCAGGGGACAAAGAATTCGGCTGGTCAGACCCAGAGGACCCATAGCCAGCGAAACTATTTTTGTTTTGGGGGACTCGGTAATCAGTTGCAAAACGTTCAGGTTATCCTCAAACCTTTGCGCGGTAGTAATCACCTTACATATATCGGCGCCGGCGGCTAATTGCCGGTTGACTATCCCTTTCATCCTGTCCAGAGACGGCGTTTTCTCCAATTCATGAAATGACAAAAGGCATTTGGCTCTCTTCTTGATAACCGGTATAGCTTCCTCAAGGTTTCTCGTCCCCAGTTCAATATCAACTATTTCTGCTCCCAGCTTGACTGCTTTAAGCAGCTCGTCTATTCTTCCGGCTTCGTCGCCTGCCCATTTGCCCCCCTCCTCGGCACACCGGTTACAGGCTATCCAGGGTTGGTTGAGTTGCTTAGCCAATTCCTGCCAGCCGTCACCGATGAGGTCTATTCGTACCTCAAATAGTTCGACGAGTGGTTCAATTGCCCTTATTGCGTCTGAGTCTTTACTTACGATAACCGCGCAAATCCTAGGTCTCTTCATTCCAATCCACCAAAATTTGCTCGACTAAAGAGGGGCTTACTTCATCGGTAATAAATACGCTGCCGATTGATTTGGGTAGGACAAATCTTATCTTGCCCCGCAAAATCTTTTTATCGTGTTTTATCGTCTGGATTATCTTTGTTACCTCAAGGTTGGGCAATTTTGTTGGCAGGCCGGCGCTCTGGATAAGGCGGTTTAACCTGAGCAGTTCATTTTTAACAAGTATTCCCATCCGGTTTGAAATTTTGGCCGCAGCTAGCATCCCGATAGCCACTGCCTTGCCGTGTTCTACCTTGAAATCTGAAGCTGATTCAATGGCATGCCCCACGGTATGACCATAGTTCAAAATAGCTCTTAAGCCTAAATCTTTCTCGTCCTTTTCCACTATTTCAGCTTTAATTTTAGCCGACCTAAAAACAATCTCCTCAAGTACGCCCTCGTCAAGCGATTTTATCTTATCCAGGTTATCTTCAATATAGGTGAGAAGCTCTTTATCCTGAATTACGGCATATTTTATGACTTCGGCTAGTCCATCAATGAGGGTTTTGGTGTCAAGGGTTTTCAGGGTGGCGATATCGGTAATTACTAACTTGGGCTGATAGAATGCCCCGATTTTGTTTTTCAGTTGACCGTGGTCTATTGCCACCTTGCCCCCGATACTGCTGTCAACCTGGGCTAGCAGGGTAGTTGGTATTTGTACCAGCGGCACCCCCCGCAAATAGGTGGCGGCAACAAATCCTGCCAGGTCCCCAATAACCCCACCACCCAAAGCTAAAATAGGCGTTGTCCTTTCCGCATAGGCATTGGTTAATTCATTGTATAATCTACCGGCAACCTCCAATGATTTTTGCTCTTCTCCGTCAGGGACCTCCAGGGTAACTACGCTGAAACCATCTCTAGTGAGGTTCTGATTTAGAGCATCACCATATAGCCCTTTCACTATGGGGTTGGTGATGATTATCAGGTTGTCAGCCAACCAGTTTTCTTTTAACCGCTGCCCGGTCTGCTCCAGTATCCCTGAGCCGATATGGATCTCGTAACTATTACTGCCTAGTCTTACCCTAACCCTTTTCATTTCTCTCAGACACAATCAGTTTGCGGATTCTTTGGCAGGCATCAATGGTTTCTTTAAGTTCGTCAGGCGTAATTGCCTGTTGAGCATCAACCAGTGCTTCGGCTGGGTTATAGTGCGCCTCAATCATTAGTCCACTAGCCCCGGCCGCTATAGCGGCACAGCTCATATTGAAGATAAGGTCCCGGCGGCCAGTCCCGTGACTGGGGTCAACGATTACCGGCAGGTAGGTTTCTTTTTGTATGGTTGGGACAGCAGCCAGGTCAAGAGTGTACCTGGTATAGTTTTTGCCTTTGCCCAGGGGTAATATTCCCCTTTCACATAAAATAATATTCTTGTTACCCTCGACGGCAATATATTCGGCAAAAGATAAGAATTCTTCAATGCCAGCCCCGAAATGCCTTTTAAATAGGACCGGCTTGTTTTTCTTGGCTACCTTGGACAGCAGGTCTTGATTATACATATTTCTGGCCCCTATTTGAAGCATATCAGCATACTTGGCGGCTAAGTCAACTTGTGCTTCCCCTCTTATTTCGGTTACTACTGGCAATTTAAACCTTTTACCGGCTTCACGCAACCAGTCTAACGCCTTCTCGGCTTCTTCCCAACCCGCAGCGCCTAGCCCTTGGAAAGAGTGAACCGAGCTTCTGGGCTTAAAGATGCCGCCTCTCAGAATATGAGCCCCAGCCTTCTTTACCTCTTCGGCAATTTTAAATAGCTGCTCTTTGCTCTCCACGGCACAAGGTCCGGCAATGAATATTGGCACATCACCACCTATCTCAATGTTTCCCACTTTAACTACCAAACCTTCACCTTCCCCGGCAAAGAATTTACTATATTCCCGACTGATCAGTTTATACGGGGTTTCAACCATCATTGCCTCTTTCACCCCGGGGAGGACAGCAAAGTGAGCAAACGGAATTTTTGTCTCATCGCCAACTAAGCCAATCACTGTCCGGTATTTCCCCTGGGAAACATCGGCTCTTAGCCCGTATTTTTTTATTTCTTTTACTACCTCGGCTACTTGTTCCTGCGTGGCATCAGTTTTCATTATTATCATTTTTCCTCCTCCTAATACTTGATATCCTTACTGGAAGTTTGGCATCTAAAGCAGAAAAACCCCCCGGCTTGGGAGGGTTCTTGAACTTTTTACTCTAAATTTGTTACCTTATGATGTATCTACATTTTCATGGCGAAGCCTCCCCAGCGCACTTGGTGCGCCAAGTAAATGTGAAATAGGTATAATAAAACTTGCTCAGAATAGTATCAGTTAACATATTACTTTACACTCAATTTCCCCAAGACTAACGCTATCACACGAAATATAGTTTGTCAACCCATTGACGAGGTCAGGTTAAAGCTTGTATACTTAAATCAAGAATAATGGTTAGCCATCGACCAATTTGGCGGTGAGCTCCTGAAGTTAATTTATTAATAGCTTTAGTCGCTTGGATCAGACATGACCGAGACGGCAAGAAGAATTAGATCGGTATTTTGAATGCCTTCTCTGGCGGTGTCGGAGAAGGCATTTTTAGTGAGTTCAGGTGAAGGGTTAAAATGCTTAAATTGGGATTTATTGGGGCGGGAACGGTAGGCACTGCCCTAGCGGTTAGTTTAAGCCACAAGGGCTACCCGGTAGTAGCTGTATCCAGTCGGCGCCAGACTTCAGCCACCAATCTAGCTCGGGCAATTAGTGGCTGTCTCCCGGTCAGTAGTAATCAAGATGTGGCTGATGCTGCTGAGCTTGTCTTTATTACTACCCCCGACGATGCTATTGCCCCCGTAGTATCTCAAATACGGTGGCATAAGGGGCAGAGTGTAGTCCACTGTAGCGGTGCCGACTCAACTGACATTCTACAACCAGCCAGGAAATCAGGCGCCTGGGTCGGTGT
>DAOUFA010000069.1:0-5518 GCA_034430355.1 Dehalococcoidales bacterium | reverse complement strand
GGGGCGAGGAGGTGGCTGAGGGCATCTTAGACAGTCCACCCTCAGTAGTCTTTGACCAGGCTGAGAACAGGCTGCACCTTCAGAAAGCGCTGTTGGCCTGGATGCTGGGTGGCCTGGAGATACCGCTGGCTGGCTATCGATAGTGATATAATTTATCTACCTCACCCCCTTGCTCCCCCTCTCCTTCAAAGGAGAGGGGGAAGGAGAGTTTTTGAAGGGGTTTACTCCTTCAAACTTCTTCTTAATGAAGGGCAATTTTGGGAGGTAATCAAATGCCGTACAAAGAAGGACAGGCAGACCTCTTAGACTACTTGGGTAGTACACCTGTAAGAAGAGAAGTTCAGAAGCCACTCTTTGGAAAGCCTTACCTACGGTTCGACGCCTACTGTCACATCCTTTCCTTTGCATACGAGGAAGGGGCTCTGCTGGGGCGTGCTAAACGTCACAAACTAAGCATACTAGAAAAGATGCTTATAATTCCTGGAATTAAATTGAAGCCTGTAGAAGACGCACAAGAAATGGCAAAGGCAAGACTTGATGGATTTAGAAAGGAAAGCGGAGGAGAACCTTCTACATTTTCAGAATTCATTGAGCTCAGGGCTGTCGAAGGCGCACTCAAACGATACGGGCTAAATCTACCGCCCCGAAATGAAGGGGAGGCTTGGAAAGTAAGAAAAGTAGGCGGAGTGAAGATGCCGTTAAGAGAGGCTATACCCGGGATTAAGCTACACGTGCTTGAAGGCATAGGCTTTGGTAGCTCTTTCCCAGAGTTAACGGAGGAAATGTTTAGGAGAGCTTATAAGGTGGATACGTATTATGACACCTTTGTTAGGGATGAACGCTCTGAAAGACCTATGATAATAAGCACTCTTGAGAAGCGAGAGAAGGCAGTTCTTCTGATGGTGGCAGCCTACACGTCAGAATGCTACCTGGAATTAGTTAACCCCTTGGATTTGCGAAAGGATGTTGAAGAAGCAAAAAAGAAGTATGAAGAAATAGGAGAGTTAAAGAGAGGCGAAGCCTCTCTTATATAACTAAATCCCCTTCCCCTTGTTAAGGGGAAGGGGAAAAAGGGGATAGGGTTAATAAAAACATAAAGGGTGAGGGGTTGGTAAGTATGAGTAAACCGGTGGTGGCTATTGTTGGTCGACAGAATGTGGGTAAATCCACTCTATTAAATCGGATGGCGGGTAAGCCGATAGCAATTGTCGAGGATTTGCCGGGGACAACCCGTGACCGGGTAATGGCTAATGTTTCGTGGCAAGGGACTGAGTTTGCGGTAGTTGATACCGGCGGTCTGGAACCGAAACCCGAGTCCACTGTTGGTCAGGGGGTTAAAGAGCAGGTAGAGGTGGCTATTGTTGAGGCTGATGTTATTATTTTTTTGGTGGACGTCAAGGACGGGGTAACCGCCTCTGACCTGGAGATAGCTGATATGCTTCGTCGGGTAAGCAAACCCATAGTGCTAGTGGCTAATAAGGCGGATAATGAGAGGCTTGAGACCCAGGTGGCAGAATTTTATGAGTTGGGGCTAGGTGAGCCGTTGGCTATTAGTGCCTATCATGGCCGGGGGATGGCTGAACTGCTGGATAGAGTTACCCCGCTATTACCAGCGCCATCGGTGGTTGAGGCTGAGCCTGAGATTATGAAGGTGGCTATTGTTGGTCGACCTAATGTCGGTAAGTCGACGCTATTAAATGCCCTTTTGGGCGAAAAGCGGGCTATTGTTGATGATAGTCCAGGGACTACCCGCGACGCTATAGATACTCTATTTGACTTTGACGGGCGAAGTGTGTTACTTATTGATACCGCTGGTATCAGGCGGCGGGGACGGATAGGGGCGGGAGTGGGACGGTATAGTATAATCCGTGCCTTACGAGCTATTGACCGGGCTGATGTAACCTTACTGGTTCTTGATACCACGGAGTTGGTTACGGCTCAAGATATGCATATCGCTGGTTATATTCAGCAGGCAGCTAAGGGGATTGTGTTGGTAGTTAATAAGTGGGACCTGGCTGAGGTTAAGAGCACAACTGAGTGTAGTCGGTACATCAGGAGCCAGTTCAGGTTTATGTCTTATGCGCCGGTGCTGTATATTTCAGCTAAGTTGGGGCAGGGGGTAGACAAGGTTATGCCTGAGGTGTGTCAGGTATATCAGGAGAGGCTTAAGCGATTGCCTACCGCTACCGTCAATAGTGTGGTTCAGCAGGCAGTAGCTGCTCACAGCTTACCCCGGAGGGGTAGCCAGCAGCTAAAGATTCGATACGCAACTCAGGCTGAAGTAAACCCACCGACCTTTGTCCTTTTTGTTAATGATGCCAGGCTAATACATTTTTCCTATCAGCGCTACCTAGAGAATAAGCTACGCCAGTCATTTGGCTTCGCTGGCACACCAATCCGTTTTGTCTTTAAAACTAGGGGTGAGCAATGATAATCGTCAAGTTTATTGGGGCGGTGGTGATTGGTTACCTTTTGGGTTCTATCCCCTTTGGCGTGATAATAAGCAGGTGGAAGGGGATAGATGTCACCCAGTATGGTAGTGGCAAGATGGGAGCGACTAATGTGCTACGAACGGCTGGTGGTAAAGCGGCGGCTCTGGTCTTCATCCTGGACTTATTAAAGGGAGTGCTGGCGGTAGTATTTGCCGGGTTAATAATTGGTCGAGGCTATTTGGTGGTAGGTGGTCATGGTTGGGGAATGCTGATTGCCCAGGTTATGGCGGCTTTAGCCGCTATTGCGGGACATAACTGGTCAGTGTTTCTTAAGTTTAAGGGGGGGAGGGGTGTTGCTACCTTCTTTGGTGGGTTGGTGGCATTATGTCCGATAGCAGCAATATTGGGCGGCGAGGTTTTTATTATTGGCAGTGGCTTAACCAAGTTTGCCTCCTTAGCCTCTATTGCTGCGGCAGTAAGTACCTACGGTATATTAATCCCCCTGACTATTCTGGGCGGATTCCCCATTGAGTATCTGATTTATACCTTAATCGGCACTATAATAATTCTGGTGATGCATCGCGATAATATCAGGCGGTTAATGTCGGGCAGGGAGCGTAGGCTAGGCGATAAGGCAGAGGCAGGGGAAGCTAGAACGAAGAGCATGGGGTAAGATATGCCCAAGATTGCCATCATTGGTACCACTACTTGGGGGAAAACCCTGGGGGTGGTATTAGCTCATAAGGGACTGCAGGTCAGGCTATGGGCACGGACTGAACGAGAAGCCACCGAATTGAGAAAAGCCGGACCTAATTCGGCCCTGCTACCTGGTGTTACTTTTCCTCCTCAACTATCTATTACCAGCCTGTTAGGCGAAGCCTTAGCTGAGGTAAAGGCAGTAATTCTGGTGGTGCCATCCCAGACTATGCGGCACAATATAAGACTGGTTCAAAGTTACTTCAATGGGTCAATGTTAGTAGTGAGCGCAGCTAAGGGTCTGGAGATAGGTAGCGGCAAGCGTATGTCACAGGTAATTGCTGAAGAGATAGACCCTCGTTTTTGGTCTAATATTTGCGTGCTTTCCGGGCCTAATCTTTCCCGGGAGATTATTCACGGTTTACCAGCGGCTACGGTGGTGGCGGCTGAGAATGAAGCTGTAGCCAGAGTAGCCCAGAAGTTATTAACCGCGCCTAACTTTTGTGTCTATACTAATACTGATGTCATCGGTGTCGAGCTAGGTGGGGCATTAAAAAATATCATTGCTCTGGGTGCGGGCATGGTTGATGGGCTGGGCTATGGCGATAATGCCAAGGCAGCCTTTATCACCCGCGGCCTGACTGAGATAGCGGCGCTGGGGGTTGCTCTCGGAGCCAATCCTCTCACCTTTGCCGGGTTAGCTGGAGTAGGTGATGTAATAGCTACCTGTGCCAGCCCGCTGAGCCGTAACCACTATGTCGGGGTCGAGTTAACCAAGGGGCGCTCGCTGCGGGAGATAACCGATTCAATGGCTAGCGTGGCTGAGGGGGTGAGCACTACTATTGCTGCCCGGAATCTGGCCCAGCAGCTCGGGCTGGGGATGCCGATTACGGAAAAGATTTATCAAGTGCTGTTTGAAGGAGCCGACCCTCGCCAGGCCATGGTCGTCCTGATGGAGGGTGAGGCTAAGCATGAATTAGCTGGTCAGAAGTGGGAGCTGTTTTCCTTTTTCAAGCACCGAGGGCATTCCTGAGTATGGTTATCAACTTTTAGCTGGGCCTAAGGTATCAGCCAACTCCTGGAATAGCTGGCGCTGTTTTTTGGTTAATGAGTCGGGAGTAACTACACGTAGTGCAACTAGCTGGTCACCGCGCCCTCTTCTATGGAGATGGGGGATGCCCTTATTTTT
This sequence comes from Dehalococcoidales bacterium, assembly GCA_034430355.1. GTDB lineage: Bacteria > Chloroflexota > Dehalococcoidia > Dehalococcoidales > E44-bin46 > E44-bin46. The sequence continues at coordinate 1,201 of DAOUFA010000069.1, read as the reverse complement.
AAGCCGGAAGACCTTACCCGTTTGGCTGCCGGCGGGGATTTTAAGCTTGGTTTTACCGTCAAGGGTGGGCACCTCAACCTCAGTACCGAGAGCAGCTTGAGCAAAGTTGATTGGCAACTCATAGATGATGTCATCGCCATCTCGTTGGAAAAACTCATGCTGTTTAATTGCCAGAGTAATGTACAGGTCACCCGAGGGACCGCCTCTGGTTCCGGCTTGACCTTCACCCCTGAGTCGTATTTGAGAGTCCTCATCAACCCCGGCTGGGATTTTGACTAAGATACTGCGCTGATGTTTCTCCTTGCCCGTGCCCCGACACTGGGGGCAGGGCTCAGTTATAATCCTGCCCTCGCCGTGGCACCGGGGGCAGGTAGTAATATTGGTGAAGCGACCAAAGATACTCTGCTGAACCTGACGCACCTGCCCGGTGCCATTGCAGCTAGGGCACCTGGCGGGTTGGCTACCTGGCTTGCAGCCAATGCCCTGGCATAGGGAGCAATTCTCGGTGCGTAGAATATTTATCTCCTTTTCGCAACCGAGGGCTGCCTCCTCAAAGGTAATAGTAGTATTATAGTGGAGGTCGGCACCGCGCCGTGGTGCTTGACGGGTAGCCGTAGTTACTCCGCCAAAGAAGGCGTCAAAGATATCGCCAAAACCGCTAAAGTCAAAGCCCTCAAATCCCCGCCCGAAAAGTCCTTCGGGACCACCGTGCCCAAAGCGGTCATAGGCAGCGCGCTTATCAGGGTCACAGAGCACTTCGTAAGCCTCATTTACCTCCTTGAATTTTTCCCCGGCAGTATCATCGTGGTTATGGTCGGGGTGATACTTAAAGGCTAGCTTACGGAAAGCCCTCTTTATTTCCTCATCGGTAGCATTTCTGGGGATACCGAGGACTTCATAATAATCTCGTTTTGTTGGCATATTTATATAAACCCTATCCCCTTTATCCCCTTCCCCTTGATAAGGGGAAGGGGAAATTGGTATGTAAGAGGGGCTTCGCCCCTCTTTAACTTCCTATATGTTACACCTCGCGGAACTCACCCTCCACGGTGCCTTCTTCGCCTCCCTCTTTGCCCGGCGGTGCCTCGCCACCCGGCGGGGGCGGCGGTGGCTGTTGCTGGTAGACGGCAGCGCCAACCTTCTGCATCACTTCGTTTAATTCCTGCATTGCCTGACGGATGGCATTGATGTCCGTGCCCTG
>DAOUFA010000068.1:0-2750 GCA_034430355.1 Dehalococcoidales bacterium | reverse complement strand
CCGATGAGGAAGAGCAATCCTTGGTCAAAGAGCTCGCCAATGATATTGCTCTCGCCCTGCACAACATAGAACTGGAAGAAAAGCACCAGCAAGCGGAGGTGGCTTTGAAGCAGTCGGAGGAGAAGTATAGAACTTTGTTTGAGCAAAAGCTTGAGGGTGTAATCGTTATTGATGAAACGATGAAGCTATTGCTGGCTAATCAAGCCGCCGCCGAAATGTTTGGCTTGGATTCTGTGGAGGAAGTGCCCGAAGTGAACCCATTCGATTTCGTTCCCTTAGAGGAAAGAGAGCAAGTTCTCACCATTATAACCAAGGATATGTTTGAAAATGACCGGCGGCAGGTCAATGAGTTTCGGCTGATAAACAAGGCTGGTAAGGAAATGTGGGTAAGCGCAGTTGGTGCACGGACTGAATATCAAGGCAAAATAGCCGGTTTGGTTTCACTTAGAGACGTCACTAAGCGCAAGCGGGCGGAGCAAGAACTTGAGGAAAAGAATAAGCAACTGATGGCACAACAGCAGGAACTTATGGAGAAAACCAATGAGGTGGAAGCGGCTAGCCAGGCTAAGTCGGACTTCCTAGCTCATATGTCCCACGAGCTACGCACCCCGCTCAACGTTATTATCGGCTTCTCCGAATTGATGGCGGACGGGGTGCCCGGGGAGATTAATAGCGAGCAGAAGCAGTGCCTGGACGACATCCTGAGCAGTAGCAAGCACCTGCTGGGCTTAATCAACGATGTCCTTGACCTGTCCAAGGTAGAATCGGGCAAGATAAAACTCAGGCTGGCTGAGGTTACTCTGCCTGACATCCTGGAAGAGTTGAAAAGAACTATGACGCCTATACTGGCGCCAAGAAAGCAAAGCCTTGATATCGAGGTAGAAAAGGGGCTTCCCCCGGTTTATGCCGATAAAGCCAAATTGAGACAGGTACTTTTGAACCTGCTGGGCAATGCTACTAAGTTTACCCCGGATGGAGGCAAGCTAAAGATTGAGGCTGTCAAGAAGGGTGGGTGGTGCCACGTCAGCGTGATTGATAATGGTGTTGGTATCAACAAGGAAGACCAGAAAAAGATATTTGAACCTTTCCGCCAGCTAGACAATTCCCTAACCGGGGAAAAGGGTGGGGCTGGGCTAGGACTGGCGGTTACCAAGCAAATTATTGACAAGCACGGCGGTAAGATTTGGGTCGGGAGTGAATATGGCAAGGGAAGCCGGTTTACCTTTACTCTACTACTAGCCCCAGTCGTTTAGCCCTATTCAAAGGGAAGAAACCGTAATGAAAGAGAAAATACTAATTGTAGAAGACAATCCCCTAAATATGAGACTGATTGAGATGACCCTTAGGCCGAAGGACTACAGGCTGCTCGGGGCGACTGACGGGGAAAAGGCACTAGATATGGCTATCAGGGAAAAACCAGACCTCATTATAATGGATATATCCCTGCCCAAAGTGAGCGGGCTTGAGGTAACCAAAAGACTGAGGCAGATGCCAGCCTTCAACCATATCCCCATCATTGCCGTTACGGCTCATGCTATGAAGGGAGACGAGGCGGAGATTATTGACGCCGGGTGCGATGCCTACTTACCCAAGCCAATCAATACTCGCCAGTTACCTGAAGTGATTGCAGAACTGCTTCGACAACGGACAAAAGATGGTACTTAACACCCAGGGGAAACGGTAATGAGCAAGAAAATCCTTATAATTGATGACGAGCCCGCCTTTCTTAATCTGGTTGAGCAGGTTCTTACCCAGAAAGGATACGAGATACTCAAGGCCAGGAGTGGGCGGGAAGGGCTACGGCTTATCTTTGACCAGAGACCAGATTTAGTGCTTCTGGATGTGGTGATACCCGGCGTAGATGGCTGGCAGGTTTGCAGCCGCATCCGTGAAATTTCTGATATACCTGTCATTATGATTACTGGCCGGCACAAGTCTGAGGAGGACGTAGTGCGTGGGCTTGACCACGGAGCCGATGACTACATCACCAAGCCAGTGGGGAGTAGGGAACTGGTAGCCAGGGTGCGAGCAGTATTACGCCGTGCCGAGTTGCCCTCCTCGCAGGATATAAGGCAGGGAGTTATCTATAGCGATGGCTTCCTTACCGTTGATATTACTGAGCGGAAGATTATAGCGGATGGCAAGCGGATTAAGCTCACCCCGAGAGAGTTCCGCTTGTTTACCCTCCTGGTAGAGAATGCCGGCCGTATTCTTACCCACAAGCAGCTCCTAGAAAAGGTGTGGGGCTGGGAATATACTGATGACCTGGATTATGTACGCATCTACATCTCACATCTGCGCCAGAAGATAGAACCAGACCCCAGCTTGCCCAGATACATCATAACTGAACCCGGAGTAGGCTACTCCTTCCAGAAATTCGGCTAATACCAAGCCACACATTGCACAACCTAGCTAAATGTTCAGTCTGTCCCTAGGTATCTAGAATCAAGGACTTCGTATTCGGTGCATATCTCGTTCGCTGGCTGAGTTAATGCATCGCCGCTGAGACGAAGACACCTTTCAGAATGTTGGTGATTATCCCTTGAGAGCAAGTATGGTATAATGGAACATGGTGTAGGGCTTTCTTGCCTGGCTTCGTGGTGTCCCTCTCGAGCGGTACCAACCCTACCACTGCCAGTCTCCTACCCTCAAGCGCATTATAGCAACAAAGGTAGAAGGTGAGGTTATCTTGAACAAAGAGACAACGGCGGAAACTACAGCTAAGGGTAGAACCTCAGGGGCATTTAGAT
>DAOUFA010000067.1:0-5811 GCA_034430355.1 Dehalococcoidales bacterium | reverse complement strand
AGGGTGTGGACAAACTGGGGTTTCTCCTCGGGGGAGGGGCGGTAGCGGATGTTAGCCCGCCGGGCTTGAAAATCACCGCAGTTAGAGCAGGAAGATACCTCTAGCCACTCATCACAGCCCGGAGCCCACATTTCAATATCATAGGCTTTGGTGGCGGCAAAGCCGAGCTCAGCCGTGCATAGCTCCTTGACCCGGTAGGGCAGTCCCAGCTTCTGGCAGACCTCTTCGGCATCGTTGACCAGTTTCTCCAGCTCCTGGTTGGAGGCGGCGGGCTCGGTTAATTTGTATAGCTCTACCTTATCAAACTGGTGACCTCGTTTTATCCCCCGGGTATCCTTTCCCGCCGACATTTTTTCCCGGCGAAAACAGGCGGTATAGGCGACGTAGTAAAGGGGTAAGGTTCCCGGCGGTATGATTTCATCACCGTGGAGTCCGGTGAGTGGCACCTCAGCCGTAGGCACAAACCACAGGTCATCCTCTTCATCGTGGTACAGGTTATCGGCAAATTTGGGCAGGTTACCGCTGCCGGCCATGCATTCCCTCTTGACCATAAACGGGGGATATATCTCCTGGTAGCCGTGCTCAGTGGTGTGGAGGTCGAGCATAAAGGTGATGAGGGCTCTTTGCAGTCGGGCGCCTGTCCCTTTGAGCACGTAAAAGCGGGTGCCCGATAGCTTAACCCCCCGTTCAAAGTCAATGATGCCCAGAGACTCCCCCAGTTTCCAGTGGGGCTTGGGCTCAAAATCAAAGCTTTTAGGCTCCCCCCAGGAACGCACCACCACGTCATCCTCTTCACCCTTCCCCACCGGCACTGTGGGCTGGGGGATATTGGGCACCTGCATCGGCAGTCCTTCCAGTTGACTATCCAGGTTTCTGACCTCTTCCTCCAGTTCCCTTATCCTGGCACGCAGGTCACGCCCCTTATCTGGGGAAACCTGCTTCTCCCTGGCCGCCTCTTTTCTTTGGTGCCTTAAGCCTTCCAGCTCCATCACCTTCCGGCGGCGCTCGGCGTCAAGCTCCAAAATCTCGTCTAGCGGGGCCGTATCCTGACGCTTGGCTACCGCCTCCCGCACCAGGTCTATATTTTCTCGGATAAACCTCAGGTCAAGCATAGGATTCTCCTTGTTTTATCTACCTCACCCCCTGTGTCCCCCTCTCCTTCAAAGGAGAGGGGGAATTGGTATGTAAGAGGGGCTTCGCCTCTCTTTAACTCTCCCAGGATAAAAGAAGTTTTTGCCAAGCGTAGTCTCTTAGACGATATTATTGGCTGATGGTACTGACTACAAGCTCTCCATATCTGAACCACACTTTGGACACTGTGGGAAGTTCTTCCAATGCGACGGAGATTCTGTAAGAGGCCTACACCCATTGCAAACAGTAGCACCACACTTCTCACAAACATAAGCAGGCGTTTGCGTCCAAAGCATCGCATGTTTGGCTGCCTGAGTGAAGTCCATATTTGCTATACCAAACAGTGGACTAGTTTCTGATTCTAATAGTTCCCTTCCGCATACGGCACAATATTTACCCCTTTTCTTCTTACCAGGCAGCTTATCGGATACTCCCATCATTACCTCCTACACATATTTTCATGGTTTCTCCTTGAGCTGGGGGAAGAGGATTACCTCGCGGATTGATGGCTGACCGGTTAGTAGCATTACCAGGCGGTCGATGCCCACCCCCAGCCCACCGGTAGGAGGCATGCCATACTCCAGTGCCAGCAGGAAGTCTTCATCAATGGTCTCAACCGTCTCGTCTTCTGCCTGGCGCTCCTTTTGCTGTCGGAGGAAGCGCTGGCGTTGCTCTATAGGGTCGTTGAGTTCGGTAAAGGCGTTGGCAATCTCCATCCCCCCGGCAAAGGCTTCAAAGCGCTCCACCAGACGGTCATTATCGGGCTTTGATTTAGCTAGGGGCGACATCTCCACCGGGTAGTCCAAAAGAAAGGTGGGCTGTATAAGATTTGGCTCGACAAAGGTAGAAATAAGCTCATCTATAAGCCTGCCCCTATCCTTTTGAGGGTCAACCTCCATATTTTTCTTTGCCATCTCAGCCCTGAGCGAATCGGCATCGGGGTACTTGTCAAAGTCAATGCCGGAGTATGCTTTGATTGCCTGGCGTAATTCCAGGCGCGGCCACGGCGGTTTAAAGTTTATGGTATTGTCGCCAAACTCAACCTCATCTTTGCCTAAAACCTGCTGACTGACTTCAGCCACCATCTCCTCCACCATCGCCATCACATCATTATAGTCGGCATAGGTCTCGTAGCTTTCCAGCATGGTGAACTCAGGGTTGTGCTTGGTCGAGATGCCTTCATTGCGGAAAATACGACCCAGCTCATAAACCTTATCAAAACCACCTATAATCAGTCGCTTGAGGTGAAGCTCAGGGGCAATACGCAGGTAAAAGTCCTGGTCAAGGGCGTGGTGGTGGGTGATGAAGGGGCGGGCTAAAGCGCCTCCGGCTGATGGCTGCAGCACCGGCGTTTCTACCTCAATAAAGCCCCGCCCATTAAGGAATTGCCGTATGGCGGTAATAACTTGACTGCGCACGTGGAAGATTTCTTTAACCTCGGTATTGGCGATGAGGTCAAGGTAGCGTTGCCGGTATCGCTTGTCGATATCACTAAGCCCGTGCCACTTTTCCGGCAGGGGCTGTAGCGACTTAGCCAGCAGGGCAAGGTTTTCTACCTCAAGGGTAGGCTCCCCGCTCTTGGTTCGAAACAGCTTGCCGCTGGCGCCAATAATATCGCCGATATCTATATCCTTAAGCAGTTTGATGTCGTCTTGACCAAGCAGGTCGCTGCGAAAGTATAGCTGAATTTTCCCTGAGCTATCACGGATATCAAGGAAAGAAATCTTGCCCATAAGGCGGCTGGCCATAACCCGCCCGGCAAGATTAACTACTGGTGCTTCAGCCGCACCGCTTGCCTCTTGCTGCTCAAGTAGGGCTATGGCTTGTTCTGTGGTGTGGCTGCGGTGATAGCGGTAAGGGTAGGGATTAATGCCACGGGCGCGAATCTTGTCCAGCTTTTCCCGGCGTTTTCGGGCGATACGGTCTAATCTTGATGTCATCTCTATCCTGTTCCTATGTAATTCGGTAAAAAAGACTGAGAGTTTTAGGCTCCCAGCTAGTTATTAGTCGCTTATTGGTTATTATATGTCGTCTTTGTCCTATAGTAAAGCCGTTTGTCTGGTTTGTTCCCGTAAAGTATCCAGCCAGGCGACTGATTTTACCTCTCGTTCCAGAAGGTATTGGAGGTAGTTTCTCATTACCTCCTCTAGCTCGTGACATAGTTCCGGGCCTATTTTTAGCTGGCTAATAGTATCGTAATCGTTACTCTGCAAAAATCTTAACACTTTCAGGGCGTTAACCGATAGAGGGTAGGAATAAAACTGGTTCTGGCTACATCTGGGACACAGCACACCACCGGCACTGGGCGAGAATGAGTTGGTGATAGCTTTTAGCGGCGAGCGGCAGGAGACACACTGCCCCAGCTGAGGTCGGTAGCCAACCAGGTTAAGGAGGTGTAATTCAAAGTAACGCAGAGTTAGTTCATTATTGTTGCCCTGGCATAGCTTGTGCATTGTCTCCAGTAGCAGTTGAAACAGAGGGTAGTTTTCGTCATTATCGGCGGTGAACAGGTCAACTAACTCCACGGCATAGAGGGCTTGGGAAGTAAGCCGGAGGTCACTCTTTAAGGGGAGGAAGCTGTTAATGGTCTGGCTGCCGGTTACCGTATCCAGATTTCGCCCCCGGGCTAGTGATACCTGGCTATGGGTAAGAAGCTCAAGGTGTCCCGCCATCTTGCTCCTGGGGCGCCTGACCCCCTTGGCAACCGCCCGAATCTTACCCAGGTGTGGGGTGTAGAGGCTAAGGATTCTATCCGCCTCCCCCAGCTTAATCTTCTTAATAATAATCGCTTCCGTCTGATAAGTTCGTGGCTTGGTCATTTCATTACTTTAGTATTTTCGGACTTTGTAAAGCCTGAAAAGCTTGTACCGAATTGCATAGATTTGTAGCGATCAGTTATCTTCTTGGGTAGGTACGGTAGACGTGGCAAGCAGTGAATGTCGGGCCTATTTTAAATTTGAAAGTACATGGGGAAGGCTCACCCATCGGTGGTACACACATCCTGTCTTCGTTGTAATATGGGCAGCCAACACCATCTTTACTTCCGAGTATACGCCCTCGCTTTCTCCAGCACGTTCTGGTGCAGAACCCCACGGTTTGTCCCTTTTCCTCGTAGCAGCCACGCATCTGATTAACCGGTCGTGTCTTTCCACATAGCAGGCATTTTACTCGTTCCAACGTGCTGATACGGTCGGGATGTTCCTTGATAAACGCCCGGATATTTTCTATTGTCATCACTTCGCCTGCGAAAGCTCCGCGGTCGAGCATCTTCTTTAGCAGTGGGACAGCCTTTGGGTCACCTATCTCTACCAGCAAGTCGGCTAAGTCGCCGCCCCGTCCTCGTCTGGCAAGTTCCTCGAGGATAGCGTCAACGGCCTCAGCACCAGCTTTCCTGAGGGCTTGACGGGCCATGTTCTCCTTGTCATAGCGGGAGGGGCGATAGTCTTGGCTATAAAATATCGCTGCCAATGAGCGATAGTCTTTCTTCTCCTCTAACTTTTGAGCCCAGGACTTACGGGGCTCTCCTAGCTCTACACGGATTTTCGCCTTCTTTTTGTATTTTATTTCGACCACTGCCTGCTCAAACACCTGAACCTCATACCAGTTAGGCTTTTTCCCTATCCCAAGAATTCCCTTTTTGCCTGCTTTCTTCAGCGCGACGCCTTCTATTCTTGCAGTTTCGGAGATGTCTTGTTTTACCTGCTCTCTGGCGCTTTTTTCATCAAATGCTTCTACCGTAATGACTTTCCGTACAGGAGTAGTTTTTTGCGTCTTATCTATGATCTCCACGTCAGGTGGTAGTTCGCTCTGCGCTTTTTCAGACGCATCTTCGATTGTATCTGCAACACCCCTTGTACTTCTTGTCTTTCCGTCCGAAAGGATTTTTTGTGAAATAATCTTAAGACCCTTGGGTACCTGAGATTTGACTTGCTTTCTGGCCTCGTCAAGGGAATTAGCTTCGACTTCAATCGTTTGTTTATCCATCACTCCACCTCCTATCTTTTGCTCGAATTCCTACCTGCCCCCAATGGCTCGGGTCAGGGTAGCTTTACCATTATCGGGTCGCACATCATTTGGTGAACCGTCCGTCGTCTTTTGATGTTGGCAGTTGGTGCACCTTTTGCTCCAGCCAGCCTATTTTGTCTACCTCTCGGATGTCAAATTCGGGGACATAGGGTTTGATGTCCAGCAGGGGAGTTCCATCTACAATGTCCACATCCTGGATATGGAGGATATTTTTTTCAATCCTAATCAGACGGACTACCGAGATGCCGATTGGGTTCGGTCGGTTGGGACCGCGCATGGCAAAGACGCCGTGGGCTTGGTTGTCCATATACGGCTTGGCTTCTAAGGACGAGCCCTGGGATAAATGAAAGTGGTAGAGCAAAATAAGGTGAGAAAAGCCGTCAACATCCTTTAAGCCGTTGGCATATTCGGGGAATACCTCAACCGTGCCACGGATTCCCTTAGCCCCTGCCGGCTGTATCGGTGTCCCCCTGGGTTCCTGGAATGGGGAATGAATAACTCCAATTGGCTTGTATTTTATCTCATCCATAGTTTTTGGCTTAGATTGAACCTCACCCCCTTTATGCACCCTAAAAAATCTTTGATTTTTCAGGGAACCCGCTTTATCCCCCTCTCCATAATAGGGAGATGTATTCTTAGCATGAGGGGGAAGAG
>DAOUFA010000066.1:0-3397 GCA_034430355.1 Dehalococcoidales bacterium | reverse complement strand
AAGAGCTGAGGTCGTGAGTAACAAATAGGGTAGTCAGGTGCCGTGAATCGTGAATTAGCCTTACCAGCTCCAGAATATCCGTTTTCGCCCTCCAGTCTAACGAAGCCGTTGGCTCATCAAGTAAAAATAACTCCGGCTCTTGAGCCAGACAGCGGGCTATGGCGACCCGCTGTTGCTCACCCCCGGACAGGTGTCCAATAGGTCGCCGGGCAAGATGAGTCATGCCCACCAGCTCTAACATCTCATCCACGATTTTCCAGTCGTGCTCGCCCGGTCTCCGGAATAAGCCCAAAAGCCCGTAGCGCCCTATCATCACCACCTCACGAACATTCATTGGCATCCTGGGGTCTATATTTTGGGCCTGGGCTACATAACCAACCTTCTTTCTCAGAAAATGACCACTACCCGGGGTGACGTGATGCCCCAGCACCTGTACCTGCCCGTGGATTAGTTTGCCTAACCCATTGACTATAGTCAGCAGTGTCGTCTTCCCGGCTCCATTGGGACCAACTATACCAACAAACTCTCCCGACTTTACCCTGAGGGATACGCCCCGAAGAGCGATATCCTCCCGGTAAGAAACTACGGCGTTCTCAATATTTATCACGGTATTGTTCATCTCGTTTGCCTTTATTCTGCTACCCACTATTGAGCCATCACCCCCAGTATCAGCTCAACGTTTCGGTCTATGGCTTTCTCCCAGGTCTCAGTGTTATCAAAGCCACCGGGGAAATTGGAAAGTATTATTCGCCGGTAGCCAAGCTCCTCAGCAACTCCCTTCCCGGCATCCTGACCGCTCTGGAGGTTATCAATAATCAGGGTCACGTTTTCGGCTCTACCCGTGTCCACCAGATCTCGTACCACCTGGGGTGTAAGTGAATCGGGGCGGCCATAGGTGGCAACAATATTGAAACCGACCCACTGGACAAACCCAGCCTGCATGTCGGCGCACATAACATTTACCCCAGAAAGGTTGGCTTGATTAAGCCTGCCTTCTACCTCCGCCTCCTTAGCCACAATCGCCTCCTTGTATTCCGTGGCTGATTCCTGGTAAACAGAACAGTCTTCGGCATCCACCTGGCACAAGGCGTCAGTAATAATATCTGTGGCTTCTTTCTGAACGGCTGGTACCATCCAGTTTTGGTTTTCAGTAGTTTGAATATCAAGACTGACTACAGTAAGGTCAGGATTATTGGCTGAGGCGATTAAATCCTGAGCAAACACCTCCCCCTGCCAGCCATGGAGGAGGAAAAGGTCAGCCTCAGCCAGCCTTTGGATATCACCAGGCTTAACATCAAAGTGCCCCGGGCACTGTGCTGGCGGAATAATATTGACCACATCAACCCTGCTGCCTCCCACCCGCTCGGCTATTTGAGCTATCAGGGAGGTGCTGGTAACCACCTTGAGCTTTGATGTGCCCGCCGGTGAACAACCACCCAGTAGTGAAGTAGCGGCAAGACTTAACAACAGAATAGCGGTAACTAGAAGGCTAATTTTTTTCACAGCTAAACCCTCCTAAAATTAATGCAATTTAGTGCACCTGCAACTAATTGCTCCAAGCAGCAAAATTTTTTATTCCCGGCACCTGGAGCACAGACCAAACAAAGCTACATGCTTCATGTTAACCTTAAAATTATATTTTTGCTGAATTTCAGCCCATAGAGGATTTAGGATTGATTCCTCCACATCAATAATTGCCCCGCATTTCTGACAGACCAGGTGATGGTGGTGCCCCTTCCCCATACTGTGATAGCGCACCCGCCCATCACCCATATCTGTCTCGGTTACCAGACCCAGTTCACTTAATAGTTCCAGAGTACGATAAACCGTTGAGATATTCATGTGGGGATAGCGGGCACGAACCTGGAGGTATATCTCCTCAGCGCTGATATGGCTGTCGCTACCTTCAATAGCCGACAATATCATCATTCGTTGAGGTGTCAGCCGATAGCCTAACTCGCTCAGTCGGCTACTCATATCCCTAGACTGCTTCACTTGACCTCCACCTAACAAGCTAAATATTTTATCACAAAAATCAGTTTATTGCAACCATTTGTATTTGCAATCAGTTTCAATAAATTTTATACCTTCTCCCTGCTGTCCAGCAATATTGTTACCGGACCATCGTTATGGATTTCCACCTGCATGTATTGCTGAAACCGCCCGGTTTCCACCTTCAATCCCGTGGCTCGAGCCTGCTCCACAAACCGCCCAAATAGCTCTTCAGCCTCCGCCGGTGGCGCCGCCTCAACAAAGCTGGGACGGCGACCCTTCCTGGTATCAGCCAGGAGGGTAAACTGGCTGACCACCAATAGTTCACCGTTAATATCCAGAGCCGAAAGGTTAAACCTGCCCTCGTCATCAGGGAAAATACGCAGGTTGACCATCTTCGGCACCAGATAGTTTACATCCTTTTCGGTATCGCCGCTGGCTATGCCTACCAAAACCACCAGCCCCCGACCTATCCTGCCTACCACCTCACCGCCAACGCTAACCGATGCCCCGATAACCCTTTGTAACAGCGCCTTCACCCAGCTTCTCCTTTTGCCAAATATTCTATAGTAATAGCTCGACCGAGGCAAATTATGAGGTTGTTTAGCAACCTATCCCCCTGACCCCCTTCCCTTACTAGGGAAGGGAGAGTTGAGGTGAGAGGGGGCTTTGCCCCCTCTCAAAAATCTCTTCCCCCATGATAGGGATATATATCCATATTACGGAGAGTCAAAGGGAGGCGGAGCCTCCCTTATATAACCAATTCCCCCCTATATTAAGAGGGGAAACTAACGGGGCGTCTAAGAGGGGCACCAGCCCCTCTTTCTTTACTTCCCCTTCCCCTTATCAAGGGGAAGGGGATAAAGGGGATAGGGTTAATAAAAATCTAAAGGGGGTGAGGTTAATAACAATCTCTTCTGGATTTTATTGGACTTATAACCAAAAAAGGAGTAAAATTAAACAAAATGAAGGTCTGAGAGAAGTAGAGAATATGTGCTTAGCAGTTACCGTCATACTGTGGGCAACAAAAGAAGCACTGAGCTTAACCGAGCCAGTGCTTCTTAATTATTAAAGGAGGTGTAGTTATGCAGTCAAGTCTGATTGGGAAAATTGACAAGGCCAAGCGCTACGCTCAAGAGACCGACCGAATTACCTTCTCTGAGCTGTCAGTAAACTTCCGGGGAGACAATGACAACTACACTACTGAATATAAAAACGGGAAATGGCATTGCTCCTGCCACTTTTTCTCAAGCTGGGGGCTTTGCAGTCACACTATGGCACTGGAGAGAATCCTGGATAATATGCTACCCGAAGAGGCGCTGACTACGCCACATGTCATCACTCCCTGAGTTTATGGATTGATTCTACCCCACCTTCATCAGCCATCCTGGTAGACAGAAGGAGG
>DAOUFA010000065.1:0-12376 GCA_034430355.1 Dehalococcoidales bacterium | reverse complement strand
TCACCTGGCTAGTCAGATTACTTGCCATGGCATTGACATTGTCAGTCAGGTCTTTCCAGGTACCGGCTACACCCGGCACCTGAGCCTGGCCACCAAGCTGACCCTCAGTGCCGACCTCTCGGGAGACACGGGTTACCTCTGAGCCAAAGGCGCCGAGCTGGTCAACCATGGTGTTGATGGTGTTCTTAAGCTCCATAATCTCGCCCATAGCCTCAACAGTAATCTTACGTGTCAGGTCACCCTGAGCCACAGCGGTGGTTACTTCAGCGATGTTCCTCACCTGATTGGTCAGGTTACTTGCCAGCATATTGACGTTGTCGGTCAGCTCCCTCCAGGTGCCAGCAACACCGGGTACTTCTGCTTGTGCTCCGAGCTGACCCTCAACACCGACCTCTCTGGCTACCCTGGTTACCTCTGAGCCAAAGGCACTAAGCTGGTCTACCATGGTATTGATGGTATTCTTAAGCTCCAGGATCTCACCCATGGCCTCAACGGTAATCTTTCGTGTCAGGTCACCCTGAGCCACAGCGGTGGTTACTTCAGCGATGTTCCTCACCTGGTTGGTCAGGTTACTTGCCAGCATATTTACGTTATCGGTGAGCTCCTTCCAGGTACCAGCAACACCGGGTACTTCTGCTTGTGCTCCGAGCTGACCCTCAACACCGACCTCTCTGGCTACCCTGGTTACCTCTGAGCCAAAGGCGCCGAGCTGGTCAACCATGGTGTTGATGGTGTTCTTAAGCTCCATAATCTCGCCCATAGCCTCAACGGTAATCTTTCGTGACAGGTCACCTTGGGCTACGGCAGTAGTTACCTCAGCAATATTTCTCACCTGGTTGGTCAGGTTTGCTGCCATAGCATTTACTCTGTCGGTCAGATCCTTCCAGGTACCAGCCACACCCGGCACTTCTGCCTGCCCGCCAAGAATGCCCTCAGTGCCAACCTCTCGGGCTACCCTGGTTACCTCAGCAGCGAAGGTATTGAGCTGGTCAACCATCTTATTAACCGTTGTACCTGTGCGTAGGAACTCGCCCTTGATGGCCTTCCCTTCAATCTCTAAGGCTATTTTTTGTGATAAGTCGCCTTCAGCAACGGCGGTGATAACGCGGGCAACCTCAGTAGTAGGTCGAGCCAAACTATTGATGAGCGCATTAATCGAGTTGATACTAGTGTCCCAAGCACCAGTGACCCCTTCTAGCGAAGCTTGCTCGGTCAGCTTTCCTTCTTCACCAACAATCTTGCTGATCCGGACAATCTCGTTTGCCATGCTTTCGTTCAAGCCGACGACATTATTAAACACCTCCGCTATTTCACCCATCACGCCATTCTTTCCCGTCGGCAGTCGGACTGAAAAATCGCCTTGTCTGAAAGCCATAAGTGCCTCTAGCAATAGCCCCAGTCGGGCGTTGCCATCACCACCCCGTTCGATGGTTCCCTTTTTCTCTTCCGCCACACTTTTGTCTCGCGGCCGTTCAGCGACTTCTTGATCTTCAAAAAGGACCGAGCGACCCGTCTTACGTGTTTTATTCGTGTCAACCATTTTATCTGCCTCCTATTTGTTCAAATCTATTTGTCTAAATTTGGTTTCCGTTCAGCATTAATACCCATACTTTTGGCACATTCCTTTCCGGCGCTGCTCCTGGGAGCATAATGCGATATGGGCACTCCCTGTCGTTGCGCTTGGTAGATTTCTACAGAGTCCGGGGCAACAAACACTGTGTCAGACATTTCTCTCATTATTGCCTCATTCTTGTTCAAAAGTTCTCCCCTCTCCACTGATCTTGATAGCCTCAGATTTGATTCTGTTTATATCGTTCTCGGTAAATAGTCTCCACCCCTTTCTGTCCTTACGCACTATGTCATCAACGATACCCCCCCTAAACCAGCGAAAGAGCGTAGCCCTGCTTATACCAGCCATTCGACAAGCCTCCGAGGTTCTATAGTAAGTCTCATTATTGATTCTTATTGCCACGTCTTAAAACCTTTTGAGACATCTCATATTTCTTTAAATTATTATCTAAATTGACCGTCTTTTCTTATTTGTTTGCCCTGTACCATAGTTTGATGCTACGGAAAGTGGGCTAGCCACCGACCCAAAGAAGAAAGGGGCTAGCCCCTTTCTTCTTATTGCAAATGACTTGCCAAGATTTATTATTGCCAGATAGCCACAATTTGTCCACAAAAGCGCCCATCATCAATCAATGTGCAACGTCAAATAGATTTTTAAGTCCAGCAATTGGCTACATTTTAGCACAAAATGTGCTCATTGTCAAGACCGGGGCAAAAAATGTCATGTTTTTAGGAGTTGTAAATAGTACTATGACTAATCAACGTGGAGTGAGTTAGAAAGCATTCAGTATGGGTAGGGAACTCAAATTAAGACATTAAAGACCTTAAGAATACTAACAGCGTAACAATTAGCCAAATCGTTAAACTTTGATTGTAATTGCTCTATTGATAGGCAGTACGCTGACGTGGTATTCTTTTCATTACATAACAAAGTGAGATATGTGAAAAAAACGAGCAAGCCCAAAAATGGAGGAATACTAGCAATAATCGCTGGAGCTCTTGCTTCATTAGGGGCTGTTAATTATGCCGTTGGTTTCAGCGATGTAAGCGGACTTGGTAAGGGTGATATACCTCCGTTTGTGCCAAGTATTATCTTAGGAGTACCTATTCTGTCAATTATTATTGGAATACTTGCTTTGATAGGTGGGGTTCTTGCTATACAAAGAAAGAAGTGGAAATGGGCACTTGTTGGTTCTATTGCAGGTAGTTTGTCAGTGCTTCCACTGGGTATACCGGCTATTATACTCATAGCCCTATCTAAAGACGAGTTTGCATAGTGTGAAGTATTGAACCTATAAAGCTCTGAATATTATACCCTTGATAAATCTTCTCAAAGCCTAAAGTATCGACAAACTCATGGATGAATTGAAGTTAACCAGTGGTTCTTAAATAGTATTAAGCAACTGCTGTAGAGCCGCAATTAGGTGTTTCTTCTCAAAGAAAAGTTCGGAATGCTTCCGATGAGGGCTACCGTGCTGGATTGGAATTTCCTGTTACACAAAACATCGTTTTGTATAACGTCGACCATTATTGATAACCTTTTGTAAATGACAAAGCCGGAAAGATGAAAGGGGCCTCGATAATTACAGATAGCAGCGAGCTGTAAGCCCGGACGTACAGCCTGCATCGAGCGAAGTAGCCATTAGACCATACCGTCAAATTTAACGGGGTTTAACACCTAACTGCTAAATTCTGTATTTGAGTGTAAAGGCAAGCATCCATCTGTCTAAGCACGCAAGGTAGACGTGTCTTAGTATCTCATCACTACGTGACCTCTGCATGTCTGTCTTACTGTCTGTGAATACGTCTTATGTATTGCATGCATACACGAATATTGCCTTGCTTTACTTCCGCACGTGTGCGTGCATGTACCCAATATAGGTATTATAGGCTATATATGCATAAATGCCTGCTAGTGGTTTCTCTATTATGCGCCACCGTGTATTATATCTAATGCCTATAATAGCTATATCACCGATAATACCCACACTGTATAATGTCTAATGCCTATAATAGCTGTATCACCGATAATACCCACACTGTATAATGTCTAATGCCTATAATAGCTGTATCACCTATAATGCCTATACTGTCTATTATGTCTAATGTCTATAATAGCTGTATCACCTATAATGCCTATATAAGAGCTGACCCGCTGCCGGAGCTGCTGAGTATTCTTGCCAATAGACCTAATGATTTGGTACATAATATCAGTAGGTCTATTAGTAGCAGAGACCGACCTCATAATAATGTGATACATAATACAGTGAGATAGTGATACTGACCTATATACAGACACTAAGACAGTATGTCAGTCACACAGTAAGTGGGTAGGTGAGTAAGTGAGCGAGCAATTTACCTCCTACAATCTTGCAAATATACTGGGATGGTCGTATTCCCCCAAATTGCCTACCGGGGATGGGCCAAATCCCTTCTCAATAGTTGCTGATGCAGAGTCCGTTGGCGGCCATTTTAATTAGCGGGGCAAAGGTGACACTTACCTGGCAGAATTTCCAGACTGGCGAATTTGTCTAGACTATGGCAAAGCGATTCCGTAAGCAGAGTTAACCTTTTCTTTCCTTCAAGGATCTCTAGAGTAGTAGACACTCTTCGATAATATCCTATTAACCTTCGGTGAATATCTTTTATCCTCTCCACCTCATCATCCCTGATCCAAGCAAGATTATATATCCCCCAGTGCAGGAGGCAGAGGTCGTGAAGCTTACTAACAACTTTATAATCCTCTTCCCTATCGTTGCATAGAGACCAGCGATAAATGGTCCACGAAAATCCCTCAAGCAACCCCCTTTGCCCGCTATCCGCGATGGTGACCAATCTGGTTTGTTTTTCAGCTTCTTTCTGAATGTCTCCCCTAAGACGATGGCAATCCACGATAGACTTACCACCGATACTCTGCCATTCCTTTAGCATATCTAATATTCTCTTACGCCTTGAAGAGCGGAGATGCTCCATAATCGGACTAAATTCGTCCTCTAATTTCACCATGTATCTACCATCATCAGCTTGTTGCCAGCGAATAATCCGGCTTGGAAAGGAATATGCTCGCTCCCCTTTTGAAAGGTCAGTAATATCAAGCTCTTCTGGTAACGGAAATTGCAGTTTGTCCTTAAGGTTGTTAATGCCACTATAGATATCGTCTCGATGGTCTAGCTCCCTTAGTTGGCTTTCCAGTTCAACACTTCGCTGTCGTGGACGTTCTTTCAAGTAATGCTTCACTGTGCGGGTGTCCCTGCCCATTTTGGCACCTATTTCGTGGGCCTTGTAACCTTGCTCACCCAGTTGGTCAATTAGTTTTCTCTCATCAGCAATTAGTCGCTCACCCATTGTGCAAGCTCCAAATTCACAATTCCGTCTAATGTGCAAGTTTCGGCAAATGTGACAGTCTTTCAGCCTAATTATACCATTCAGGTGGGATATTGAACATGGCAATGGCGCACATTAAGAAGCTGATAAAAATCGGTGGTTTACTCGCAATCATCGCGCCCAGCCAGTGGGTCAAGGGAAATCTCAAACTTGGGGAAGAAATGGTTGTGGTGGGTAACGGCGAACTGCATATCTTCCCAGTTCATCCGAAAGATGGTCAGGTAGAAGAGGGAAGTAGATAAAGATGGTGCGGTATCATAACACTAAGACAGAAATCAAGATGACCGTAGATATTCAGCGGGGGCCAGCCTCACCAGCCCAAAAGCAAGCATGGAAGCGGTTTTGGCGAAAACTCATTTCTGAGGTGAAAGCAGCTGATCGCTGTCACCCTAAGCCAGGGAGTAAAGACAGTGCCGAATAGCGGATACTTTGACGTTAAGCATGATACAGAGATTATCAATGCCGGTGGATTTTTCTGCCAAGCCTGCTTGGTGGGTAAGCCTGCGGTTGAAATCAGTCCTGACCCGCGCTATTGCCAGACCTGTTACGATTTTCTGCTAAAGGAAGCGGAAATGGATAGCGGGCGGCGTGACGGTGACTGGAAGCCTAAAAAAGCTACTAAACAAACTGCGCAGGTATCAGAGGACGTGTGCGGAATTATGTCCACTTTGGAGAGTAAAAAAATTGAAGTGGACATAATTCACCCGCCGGACGCCATATATAGGCCAAGCGGTAAAAGAGGGCCAAAGCATAAGCGGCTGCCTGAAGACCTGATAAAGCAGTTATCGGATGAGGGTATGGGCAGCAAAGCGATTGCTACCCGGCTTAAGGCGGAGCTTGGCATTACTGTGAGCTATAAGACTATTCAGCGTGTCCTTTCTGGTAAAAGGAAACAATTGGTGCTTCCGATAAACACACTATAATTGACCATTTAGTTGAGTAATGAGGGTAAAAGTGACAATGGCAGAAGATATGACGAACAGGCTACCAATACCGGTAAAAGCGCCATTACGCAACAAAAGTAATCAGGCGTTAGCGATAAGGCAGTCCAAGGCACTATCCGGCGACTATGTATCCCACCTGGACATTAGTCAGGTAAAGCGACTTGCCGAGGCTGCCTTGCAGAGCCGCAAAGGTGAGCGTAACCGGCTGCTTATTCAGCTTCTTTTTGACGGCTGCCTACGCTGTAGTGAGGCTATTAGCGTTAGGCCATGTGACATTATCCATAATGACACCGGATGGGCACTTAGGGTAAAGGGCAAAGGTGGTAAATTCGCGCTTGTAGCTATTTCACCTAACTTGGTGGCACAGCTTCAAGCATACGCCTATCGCTATAAGCTGAATGAGTATGATCGTCTCTTTCCGATTACCAGGTCACAGGCTTTCAGGGTAGTCACGGCGGCTTTTGATAGATCTGGCATACCAAGGCCAAGCCGTGACGTTGATAAGGTAGGCGCAGTCCACATATTGCGGCACTCCGGGGCTATTGAGCGACTAAAGCAGACGGGCAATCCTAAAGCCGTGCAAGACCAACTTCGGCACAAGTCAGCCTTAATGACAATGCGTTATCTCAAAACCTTAAGTGCTGAGGAATCACTGAGAATACAGCAAGGAGTAGATTTTCAATGGTAAAAGGGGAAAGCCCAATTTTTTAGCAAAAATTATCCTGAAGGTATTGACAATCATATGTTTATGTGTATATAATCAGGCTATGAACAAGAATTTTGAACTGCCAACACTTAAATGTTTACGCTGTGGGCATACTTGGATACCGCGCCAGCCAAAAGAACCTAAGACTTGCCCAAAGTGCCGGTCTCCCTATTGGAATAAGCCAAAGTGGAAGGGGGTAAAGAAGCAATGAAAACCGCAACTATCTATTGCAGAGTCAGCACAGACAATCAGGAATCAGAAGGCACAAGCCTACAGACGCAGCTTGAGGCTTGCCTTAGCTACTGCCGGGAAAAGGAATACCATGTTGCCTACCACTTCAGTGAAGCATACTCCGGACTAACGCTTGAGCGGCCAAAGCTAAACGAGCTGCGGGAGCTGGTAAGGACCGGTGATATTGACGTTGTGGTGGTATATTGCCTTGACCGGCTATCGCGTGACCCTACTCACGGTGTCATACTCACCCAAGAGCTAGAAAAGCACAATGTCACGCTTGAGGCCGTTACAGAGACGGTGGATAGCTCGGAATTGGGCAAGCTGATAAGCTACATTCGCGGCTTTGCCTCAAAGTTAGAGGCTGAAAAGATACGTGAACGCACCATGCGTGGTAAGGCGGCACATGTGAAAATGGGCAAACTTCCCATCGGAACGGGAAAGGGGTTTTACGGCTATAAGTGGGATCGTCAGAACAAGAAGCGGATACCATTGGAGTTTGAGGTTAAGGCAGTAGAAAAGATATTTACCATGCTATCAGATGGCATTAGTCGCTTTCAGATAGCTAGAACACTAAATGAGCAGGGGATACCAACAAAGACAGGCGGAAAATGGCATCCTAGAACAATCCAAAATATAGCAACTAACCCTGCTTATATCGGCATGACTTATTACGGGCGGACGCGTGGTAGCCGCAAAACAAAATTGGTTAGACAGCCTGAAAGCGCTTGGGTACTGCTACCGGATATTACCCCGCCTATTATAAGCAGGGAGCTGTTTGACAGAGTCCAAGAAATACTTCAACAAGACAGAGAGTTACACCGGGCAAAAAGAAAGCACGATTATCTGCTGAGAGGCCATTCAATATGCGGTTACTGCGGAAGCCCCTTAGTGGGTAGTTTTATGAATCACCGTTATCGTTATTACCATTGCCGGGGGACTTATCCTACGGCTACGAGGCAAAAGGTATGCAATGCGCGGTATATCCGGGCTGACTACCTGGAAGATACTGTTTGGGAGAGCGTCAGGAAAGTCTTAGAGAATCCCGAAGTAATCATGGCAGGGGTTACTGAACAAGTAGAAACAGCGCATAAAAATGCAACAGAAGGTACGGCTCTAGATAGGGAAATCCACAAGCTAAAACGCAAGGTCAAAAACTACGATTCTCAGGAAAAGCGGCTCATTGAGCTATTTCGTTATCAGGAAATTACCCAGGATGCTATCCTAGACGAGTTGAATCAGCTTAAGAGGGAACGCGAAGCTGATAAAGAGCAACTTGAAGGCTATATGAGAACAAAAGAACGAATAGCGAATTTGGAGAAAGCCGAGATAAAGCTAGCTGAATACTGCCAGCAATTGCGACAAAACCTAGACGCTGCCACATATCAGGACAAGAGAGCGATCCTGGATATGCTGGCCATAAAGGTCACTGCCACACCGGAGCATATTGACATAGAGGGAATTATCCCGTTGGAAACTACATCCGCACAATCATCGAACAGTCCGTCGAGTTTACTCACCACTGGACAAACATGGGCATGACGACGTGGATGTAGTTATCCACCCCTACCGGGCGGATAACCCCGGGGCTTGACGGATTGGTAGCCTCCAGGGCTACCTGTGACTCGCGAAGCACACCCAGGACATCAATTAGATACTTACCATTAAAGGCAATCTTGGCTTCTTCACCCTCAACAACGGCATCAATCTCACCGACGTCATCACCTATTTCCTCGGAGCGGGCAGCGATGGTTATCCTGCCCGGGGTCAGCTCTTCACCGGGTGTTATCACCAAACGGACAATGCCACTGCCATCACGGGCAAAGATAGCGGCTGTCTTGGCTGCCCTCAAGAAGGCAGCCACATCAACTACCACCCGCGTATTGTAGCTCTGGGGGATGAGCTGAGCATAATTGGGGAAAGTACCCTGAACCAGCTGAGATACCAGCTCGATATCCTTGAGCCGAAACAGAGCCTGGCTCTTATTGGGATTTACCGTTATCTCAACTGCTTCCTCCTGGTCAGTCATAAGCCGATTTAGCTCAGCCAGGGTACGGGCTGGAATAATGACCCTGGTCTTCTGGTCAACCGGGGTAGCCAGCGGTAATTTATATACGGCTAACCTAAAGCCATCAGCCGCCGCCAGGGTCAGTAAATCACCGTCAAATTCGGCATCAACACCGGTAAGTACCGGGCGAGATTCCTCAGTGGCAGCAGCAAAGACAACCTGGGTAATTCCCTGACGAAGGGCTTCTACCTCAACCTTGGTGGCAATACCCTCCTCAATCTTAGGTATCGGCGGGAAATCCTTGGCATCAACCCCGCTGATTCGTGCCTCAAATCGGGCACATTTTAGCTCCAGGGTCTTGGTCTGTGACGGCAGGTTAATATCAACCTTATCATTGGGCAAGGAGTTAATAAATTCGGTGAGAAGTCGGGCGGGAACAGTAATCGCCCCTTCTTCCTCTACCTTGGCACCAATCCAGCAGGTGATAGCCATTTCCAGATTGGTAGCCGCCAGCTTAAGCCGAGACTGGTCGGCGGCTAAGAGGACATTATTAGTTATCGGCAGGGTTGTTCTAGTAGCTACCGCCCTCCCCACCACACCAAGCCCCCGGTTTAGATTCTCCTGAAGACATGTTAACCTCATAATACACCCCCCAAAGTATATTCTTGTGGTGGCTTAGTATACACTAATAATTAATTCTACTCAAGGTCTATTGTCCCGCTTTTACCACCACTTTTTCTGATTAGCCGAATGCTCTCAATTTGGATGCCGCGGTCTACCGCTTTGCACATATCATAGATAGTCAAGGCAGTAACCGCAGTAGCCGTAAGCGCCTCCATCTCCACCCCCGTCTTACCTATGCTCTTCACCGTAGTGGTAATTTCCACTGTGTTATTCTCTTCATCCAGGCCGAACTCAACCTTAATATCGCCGATAAGAACTGGATGGCACAGAGGGATTATATGCGGTGTTTGCTTAGCCGCCATAATACCAGCTAACCGGGCTACAGCTAATACATCCCCCTTCTCCATCTTACCTCTCTTTAACCGCTTAAGGGTAGAAGCCTTCATCCTGACCCGGCATTTGGCTACTGCCTCACGCTGGGTATCAGGCTTACCGGTAACATCTACCATCTGAGGTTGACCTGACTCATCTATATGCGTCAGCTCCTCCATAATTAACCTCCTACCTGAGAGAACGGGCGGTGTTTAGGGATATAGCCCTCGGCCAAGTGATGACGTAATGGCTTATTAGCCACTGCCGTCTCAATCAGCTGTTTCAGCCCGGCTGAAGATATACCGCTGCGCAGGGGCTGCTTCAGGTCCACTTCATCATCAGCTAATAAACAGGGGCGGAGCTTACCATCAGCGGTAAGCCGTAGCCGATTACAATGAAAGCAGAAGTGCTCACTAATCGGGGTGATAAAGCCAATAGTACCCCTGGCATAAGGAAAACGGAAATACTTGGCTGGTCCGTTACCGACACTGGGTAGGCAAGGCTCTAATTCACCCAACTGTTCAAGGCGCTTTCTCATATCACTGACTGAGACAAAATATGAGGCTGTGGTGCTCACCCCAGCAATGGGCATAAGCTCAATAAAGCGCACATGCCATTCCTCATCAATAGTCTTAGCTGCGAAATCGAGAAGCTCGTCATCATTAATGCCCGACATAACCACCATATTAAGCTTGACCGGATTAAGCCCAACCGACCTGGCGACCTCGATAGCCTCCAGTACGTCGCCAAGATTAAGGCTACTACGCGTAACCAGCTTAAATTTGTCCGACTTAAGGGTATCCAGGCTGATGTTAACTCGCTTGAGGCCGGCTTGCTTCAGTTCAGCGGCATAATGACTAAGCAAGGTACCGTTGGTGGTCAGAGAAATATCATCTATAGCCTCTATTTGGGCTAACATTTGTATCAATTCCGTCAGCCCCAACCTCACCAGCGGTTCGCCGCCGGTGAGCCTTATCTTATTTATACCCAGCTCAGCGGCTACCCGAGCTATGGTGTAGATCTCCTCATAGGTAAGAATGTCCCGGTGAGACATCAGCCGCACCCCCTCGGCGGGCAGGCAATAGATACAGCGTAGATTGCAGCGGTCAGTTACCGAGATACGCAAATAGTTTATCGGACGCTGGAAAGAATCAAAAAGTCCAGTCATAGATAAATTCCCGTCTCCTTTTGTGTTTTACCCGGTACCATTAATAGCAACTTTTCCCGAAAGCTTCAACTTCCCTTTAAATGAAATCAAAGTGCCTTAACCCTTCGATTATTCCAGCACTACATTCGGCAACAGCATGGTAGGCATTTTCGCCGTTGAAGTTCTTCAATTCAGGCTGGGCATTGCCGACAATTATACCCTTGAATCCAAGATTGAACATATCCAAATCATTTCCCGAATCGCCACAAACTATTACATCCCGTTTCTTGAGGTTAAATTTGTCTATTATATATTTTATAGCTCCAGCCTTGCTGGATTTCAGGGGTAGAAAGTCCAGAAATTCGTTACAGCTATAGATAATGATTGCCTTTAGCTTTGCCTTCTCTAGGCGGTCAATTATCTCTTTTAAGACCTCATCCTGATTCTCTCTCAGAAAATAACTTATTTTAAACCTTGTTTGCCACTCCTCATCCTGCCAGAGCAATTCCTTGATGTCAGCCAGTAGCCGCACTATCTTCTCCCTATCCCAATCTTGTGATATGATTTGACTCCAACCGTTATCCAGGGTGAGTTCTCCTTTTTGGAGAAAATAGAGCTCGGTGCCAACCAGGCAGATGCAGGCATCCGGTTTCCCAATTATTTTCTCATCAATAAATGCCAATGTTGAGCGTAGATGCCTTCCGGTGCTGAAAACAAGCAAGAAATCCTGGCTATCTATTATTCCCAGCAGTTCATACATGGCATCATCATCGCCAATAAGGGTGCCATCCAGGTCGGCACATATCAGCTTCTTGCCCACGGTAGATGCGTCTCTCATTCTCACTCTACAACTGCTTAACTATTTTTAGAGTCCTGTCGGCAATCATCGGCCAGGTAAACATGGAATGTACTTTTTCATAGCCATTGCCAGAGAGCTTATTATACAGGGTTCTATCTTTTAGTAACTTGAGTATTGCTTCGGCCAGTGCCCGGGTATCAAGCGGGTCGACGAGTAATGCATCGTGACCATCCTTCAAGAAAGACTTCAATCCTCCCTTGGTGGTTACGATTGCCGGGGTACCACAAGCCATACTTTCAATGGCTACCATTCCAAAAGGCTCATATGTGGATGGCAGGACAAACACCTCAGCCGCATTATAGAAAGCTTCCAAGTCCTCAACATAATTGTAAAACAAGATGTTATCGACCAGGTTAAGGTTTTCTGCTAGCTGTAATAGTTCTTCTTTCTTCTGTATTTCCTCTTCAGTAAGTCGGTCAGAACCAATTCTGAGAAGAAGTTTGATATCAGGTATTTCTTTAACCACACGTGCCATCGCCTTTATCAAAAGGTCGTACCCTTTATAGTCAGTTATCCTGCCCACAGCCAAGAC